>JAIWNO010000039.1 GCA_020216785.1 Desulfomonile sp. | reverse complement strand
ATGTCCGGATGGATGGAATGGCTCCATGCGCTGTGAATGTTGATCCGGTTCGCTGAGAGGGTCCCCGCGATCTTGTAAAACAATCCCGGCCGATCTCGCAGGAGCAGCGTCACTGAACTGTAACCGGGTCCCAGGTGGTCGGTTTTGCTGATGATAACGTCGCCGGCATCCAACGCTGTTTTCTCATGTGCCCGCAAATAATCCACGATCGCGGTGTAATGGTCTACGATCACTCCAGGATAGAAGTCGAGTAGATATCGGGCGGGCGCCCCTTCCAGAAACTCGCCGAGCATGTTCCCGCGCATGTCCGGGGGCGTAAGGTCGCGGATGACCGCTTTGATCTCATCGATCCATTCGCCCAAGTCTTCGCCTTCGGCACTCTCGCGCTCGAAGACATCGAGTGTTCGATAGTAGAGTTCCTCGAGCAGCAGGCGTCGCCAGGAGTTGAGCCCGCGCGGTCCCACTGCGGACAGGTCGGCATGGGTCAGCAGCAGCAACATGTCCAGCCGTCGCTTGTGCATCACGTTCTCCGCGAACCGACTGAGCAGCCCCTCGTCGTGAAGGTCTTTCTTGAACGCAAGGTGGCTCATGGCCAAATGGTCGCGGATCAGAAAGCAGACGTCCTGGATGTCGTTCTTCGGCAGACCGATGCGTTCGAGGACTCGTCGAGCAATCTTTTCACCGCGGATCTCGTGACCGGCCCCCTGGCCTTTCCCGACGTCGTGAAACAGGGCGGCAAGGTAGAGCACCTCAGGTTTTGCCAGGGAACTGAAGATGTTGCGCATCAGCCGCACGTCGTCCCCGTTTTCCCGTCTTGCGAACGAATCGATATGCTCCAGCACGACCATTGTGTGACGATCGACCGTGTACTGATGGTATGCGTCATGCTGCCGGAGATACGCGACCCGTTGGAATTCCGGTATAAACCACTCGAGGAACCCTGTCTGCAACATTGCGGTAACCGCTTTGGAAATGGACCCGCTGCTGCGGAAGATTCCCAGAAAAAGGGCATTCACCGTTGGATCGTTCACCAGCGCCTGATCCAACGGTCGCACGGAGGTGCGGATCAAGTCCATGAGCCGAATGTCGAGGTTCGCTCCGGTCTTTGCGACCCATTGGAATGCCTTAAGCATGTCCGTTGCGGTGAGGCTCACATCTCGCTCGTCGTACAGGTGGATGCCGCCCGCTCCGAGGTAAAACGAGTCATCCAGTCTCATGCGTTTGACTTCTGAGCCGGTTTCGGACCGCAGAAAAAGCCTCGCTCTTGCGAGGACGCGCTGACCGAAGTGTTCCATGATTGCTGCATGGCGATAATATTCCCGCATGAACAGCTCGACCCCGCGGTGTTCCTCCGTGTCGTGAAAGCCCATCTGCTCCGCGAGTACCAACTGTGCATCGAATCTAAGTCGGTCGTCCCGGCGGCCGGCCAAAAGATGCAGCCGCGTGCGTATTCCGCCCAGGAAGCGCAAACCTGCTTTCGCTGCATCGAGCGCCTTGTGCCCCGTAATACCGAGCACCGGAAGGTCTTCCAATCCGGAGCAGCCGAAGATCAGCTTCGCCAGCCAAGCGATGAGCTGCATGTACCGCAGCGAACCGGGGCCTTCCTTCACGTACGGCTCGAGCATGTAGATGGTGTGGCCGAACTCGGAGCAGCACTTCAAGATCTCAGCTTCGATCCTCAGATAGAAGTCCAGGGGATCGGCTTCGTTGATCATGCGCTCCCGCTCGACAATGAGCTGCCGGTAGATGCGGTCGTCGCCCCACACGTGTCGAACGTCCATGAGCGATGTGAGCACGGCCAGATCTTTGGCCGCTTCTGCGTTGCACTCGTCGATCGTGCGTACCGAGTGGCCGAATTCCACTTTCGCGTCCCACAGGAGATGGAGAATACCGCGGATGCCGCGATACACACCTTCCGGCGCGTTCTCAGGTCTCAGGAAGAGCAGGTCGATATCCGAATAGGGGCTCATCTCCTTGCGGCCGTACCCGCCAAGCCCGACGATCGCGATCTGGTCGCTCCAGTGTGCGAGGAAGTGCTGTCCGAGCTGCTCCATGATGTCGTCGTACACGGGGTGCATCTGGAACCCCTCCGGGTCGAATGCCGCTTCGTCCCGGTACGCTTCAATACCTTCTCGGATGCGTTTGATTTGGAAGGCACGATCGTGGCCGGCGAAGATATATCTCATGACCTGAAGTTAATTCCTTTCCGGACAACAGGTAATTCGGGGAAAGGGTATCAACCTTTCTTGTCGAGGTCACGCAGATATTTGGTCGCTCCTGCTGCGATGCCTTCCGCAAGCCGGTGCAGGTGCATGGGATTTCTGAGTTTCGCGCGCTCGGAAGGATTGCTGATGAACGAGCACTCCACGAGAATGGCCGGCATTTTGGCCGCGTGCAAAATATGGAACGGTCCACTCTTCACCCCGCGGTCCCTGCCCGCGGAGACCGTGCCGCCGAGCTTCTCTATCACCCCCCGATGGACCATCTCCGCCAGACTGCTCGCGGCTGCGATGCTCGAGTTGTCGGCGAGCCGGAGAATGCGAGCATCCACTTTCTTGCCGACAGACGCACGGTTTTCTCTGGCTGCCAAGTCCATTGCGCGGCGAGAAGACGCTGCGCTGAAATAGTATGTCTCGATTCCCTTGGCGAGCGACTCGTTGCTCGAATTGCAGTGAATTGAAATGAAGAGATCTGCGTCCACCGCGTGGGCAAAGGCTTTGCGATCCTCCAAGGACACGAACTCGTCCCGCTCACGCGTGAGCAGAGCCTTGACCTGCGGATTTGTACGTTCCAGGATGCGTTTGAACTCCAGTCCTACCTTAAGGGTGACGTCTTTCTCTTTAAGCTGACCGTCAGCAGAGACCGCTCCCGGATCTTTGCCCCCGTGCCCCGGATCGATAACCACGACGAATTGTCGCGGAGGTGGCGGTTGCGGTGCAGCTGTTCCGGGCGCGTCGATCACTGCCCGCCGAGGCACGGCAGCATGACGCTCCGGCAGTGGAAGGCGAAACAGACGCCGTTCGCCGCTTGGACAATAGGGATTGCCGGTAGGGCTCTCAGGGAGGACCGGGGACTTCGCGTTCGGCGCTTGCGTCTGAGGGGGAGCGGCGGGCGGAATGGGTGCTCGCGCGGCGGTGTTCGTCCAGGGCCGTTGCGGCTGCGTTGCCGGAGGATGCTCATTTGCCCTGAGATCAGGTGCCGGCCGGCGTCCGAACTCTTCAGTGATAGGCACTTGCGAATGAGGAAAATGGGGCTCGACTTTTGGAGCTTGAGAAGGGCCTGAAAGAGTTGCGCTCTCGTGTTCAAACCTGTGTAGAGCGGTCTGGGAAAGTGGGGGCTGCGCCGAAGCTATGAAATTCTCCGAGGGCCGTTTCTTCAGAGCGTCCTGAATAGCTTGCGCCTCTGCAAGAAGGCGCATCCCGTGTTGAATCTCCGATGAGTGCCGACATGTTCGACAAAACTGCTGAAGGGTGCGGATCGAAAGCTCAAGATCCTCCACGCGCGCGCCGCGTTTGTACAGGTCGAGGGCAGCCTTACCCGCCAGGAGCAGGCTTCTCATGCGAACGGTGGGGTCCGCGGCCTTTTTGTGAAGTACCGCGAATTTCCTGATCATTTGAAGCCACTGATCGCGCGGACAGTCAGGGCGGCGCAGGAGTCTTGCGAAATCCGCGCACGCGTCCTGAAACCCGGATTGCTTACCTTTCGCGGCGAGCAGGGGGGAGGCAAAGACGACGATGAAAACCGTCGCCAGCGAGATCCTCACTATTATGGATCGACTGGACATACGTGAGAGAGAACCAACCCTTGCCGCGTTACAAGGGTTGTTAGGAGCCTGAGACGAACCGATATATCCCGGCCTCGCGTCGACCCTTCGCTGCGCGGGTCAGGTGAGGAGTTTTCCGGACGCGCACGTCGGAAACTTCGCAGAGATCTTCGACGATGGGTTTGCATGATCGGCAGATTTTCTCGTGAAGAGCGGCTGGGATGATGATGCTGGACTCACGGCGCTTCCAGAACACACGGGCCTCCTTTGCGTTAGTAATCGTAACATAGCACATAATAATCAATATGTTCAAACTATTTCCAAGAATTTAGCTTATATATTCCCCTTTGACCGTGCCCGCCCCCCGTGCTAAACTTCACCCCACCGCTGTATCTCCTGGGGTTCCCGTACAACATGAGTGAAGAACAAGTCGAAAAGAAAGGATTTTTCAGCCGCCTCCTGAGAAGGGACTCGCCGCGGGCCGAGACCGGGCCTCCGGCTGCGCGTCAAACGGATTCAGCGCCTTTCGAGCAGGCAGTGCCGGAGGAATCACCGGAGAAGAAGAGCTTTTTCCGGTTGCGGCACGGTCTGTCAAAGACGCGAACTTCGCTCGTGGGAAGGCTCGACGAACTTTTTTTCGGCAAGAAACTGGTTGATGAGCAGATCGTAGGGCGGTTGGAGGAGATCCTGGTCACTGCGGATATCGGAGTGACAACCGCGTACGAGTTGCTGGACAGCGTTACCGCACGAATCAAGCGCCGCGAATTCGACCGCCCTGATCAGGTAATGGATTACCTGAAACAGCTCATCACCGACATCCTGTTGAAGGTCGAGGCGCCGTTGCGGGTAGGGTTCGGCTCTGAGCCGTTCGTGGTGATGGTGATCGGAGTGAACGGCTCCGGCAAGACGACAACCATCGCGAAGATTGCAGCCCGGCACCAAGCTGCTGGACGTCGTGTGCTCATGGTTGCGGGCGACACGTTCCGTGCGGCCGCGGTTGAGCAGATCCGGATCTGGGCCGATCGGATCGGCTGCCCGGTGGTGCGAGGCAAGGACAAGGCCGATCCGTCCGCTATCGTCTTCGAGGCCCTTGACCAGTCAGCGGGAGATGGAACGGAACTGGTGCTGGTTGACACGGCAGGGCGGCTTCACACAAGAGTGCCGCTCATGGAACAGCTCAAGAAGATCCGACGCACCATCGAAAAGAAGCAGCCCGGCGCGCCCCACGAGACTCTTCTCGTGATCGACGCCTCAATGGGGCAAAACGCCATCAACCAGGCAAAGACATTCAGCGAAGCCATTCCGGTTACGGGGATCGCGGTCACAAAGCTTGACGGCACCTCCAAAGGCGGTGTTCTCGTGGGCATTTCCAACGAGCTGAAGATCCCAGTGCGCTATATTGGGATCGGAGAGAAGATGGATGATCTCCGGGACTTCAATGCGCGCGATTTCGTCGAAGCATTATTCGCGGGCAGCGATCTCCCGGAAGATGAGTAATATCGGCATAACAGCGACCGGCTGGCCTGGAACGGGTTTCGTCGATTGTTGTTGAGACTCCTATTCTAATAGAAACGGGATAAATCGAGGTGAGGGTGAATGGAGGTAGTTCAGGTCAGGACAGCAACTCGTATCGAATTGGTCGATATCACATCTAAGATAAGTGAAGCAATCGCCAAGAGCGGCGTCAAGGAAGGCATTGCAGTGGTCTACGTTCCCCATACCACCGCTGCAGTCATAATCAACGAAGCCGCCGACCCCTCGGTAGCGCAGGACATTTCGGCGAAGCTTTCGCAATTGGCGCCGCACCTGGGAGGGTACCGACATCACGAAGGCAATTCGGATGCGCACATCAAGAGCGCCTTGGTCGGATGCTCCGTGAATCTGATCGTGTCGGGAGGATCCCCCGTTTTGGGCACATGGCAGGGGATCTTTTTCTGTGAGTTTGACGGTCCCAGGACCAGGAAGGTTCATGTAAAGGTATGCCCAGCGTAAAGGCCCAAAATGCGACACCTTTCGTGGAGATTTTCACCGACGGCGCGTGTAAAGGGAATCCGGGGCCTGGCGGATGGGCGGCGCTCCTACGGTGTAAAGGGAAGACAAAGATCCTCTCGGGCGGCGAAAAGTGGACCACGAACAACCGCATGGAGTTGATCGCCGCGATTGAAGCTCTCGAAGCGCTGAAGCGACCATGCACGGTGATCCTTTCCACGGACTCCCAGTATTTGGAGTTGGGCATTTCCAAATGGCTGCCCAACTGGAAAAAACGTGGCTGGAGGACTGTAGACCACCGGCCTGTCAAGAATCAAGACCTCTGGGAGCGTCTTGATCAGGTGACCCAGCGGCACAACGTCGAGTGGCGGTGGGTTCGCGGCCACTCGGGCCACCCGGAAAACCATGCAGTGGACGAACTGGCCCGGAAAAGCATAGGCGGGCAGGGGCGGTAATACCGCGTTTGCATGTTCGATCGCACATTTCAGGATGCCTGTCCCACCAAAACAGGGATGTCGCTTGCTTAAAAACACATTGGTGTCAGACCGGCCCTTACTCAAGGCAAGGCGGCTGCCGGCGACCGCTCAATCATGTTTCTGTAGCCTCTGGCGATGAGACTGAGCCAATTACCACCCTTCCCCTTTTCCTTCCCGTCGAGGGACGGGAGTCCGAAAACCCTCTCTCCAGCGGAAGAGGATCGGGGAGGGGGAGCTTGAGAGATATCAAGGCGCACTTCTCAACACGGTTCACTGTAAATCTTTCTGTTTCATGATCCCACCAATGGGGGTGGGCAATTTCTAGGCCTTGTTAGGACAGGCAAGGTGCCTATCCCACCGATCGTTTCCGGAGCAGCACTCGCCCGAGTGTGTTGACATAGCACCAAGCCATTCGGAGGGAAGGTCATGCAACATGTCGTATTCATGATTCATGGGATGTGGGGCGGTGGGTGGCAGTGGGAGAACTATCGCAGCATCTTCGAGCCCGAAGGTTACCGCTGCATAACTCCCACGCTCCCGTATCACGACGTCCCGCCGGGATCGCCGCCGGACCCGCGCTTGGGAACGACGAGTCTTTTGGACTATACGCGTTTTCTCGAGGCCGAGATCCGGAAGCTGGACGCCCCACCGATCCTCATCGGCCACTCCATGGGCGGACTGCTCGCCCAGATGCTCTCGGCGAGAGGCCTCGCTCGCGCGGCGGTCCTGTTGACGCCGGCATCTCCGTGGGGAATCCTCTGCATCAAGCCCTCGGTGCTGCGCTCGTTTTGGAGTTCACTCACCAGGTGGGGATTCTGGAACCTGCCGACCTTCCCGACGTTCGAAGAGGCTGTGTACGGCATGATGCACCTGATGCCGGCCGGAGACCAACGAGCCCTCTACGACAGGTTGGTGCACGAATCGGGCCGGGCAGCCTTCGAAATCGGGTTCTGGCTGCTCGATCGCCGGGCTGCTTCTCGTGTGGACGCCGCAGCAGTAACGTGCCCGGTGCTCGTGGTGGGGGCCGCACAAGACCGAATTACGCCCGCTTCGGTCGTGCGAGCGGTCGCAAATCGGTACCGCGCCACGTACAAGGAATTTCCCGACCATGCTCACATGGTAATCTGCCAGCCTGGTTGGCAGGATGTGGCCCGGTTCGTCGCTGAGTGGCTCAAGAGCCTTCTTTGAATGAACGGCAGACCTACCGGTTTGCCGGCGAACCAGGGCCATTCTTCGTTTTTCGCTTTTTCGACGGCTTGCGCCGCCACTTTCTTTGAAGCCAAAAACCCTGCTCGGGCTTCATGCGGAGCCATTGCTCGAACCGGTCATGGAACAACTGACTTACAGTAGTGAGGTCCGTGACGCGGTCGCCCGTGGGCTCGATGACGACTTCCTCTCCGAACACGCTTTGGTATTTGCCGTCGTCCCTGCGATAGGTGGCGAGGGGGAGCACCCGTGCGTTGCCTTCAATGGCAAGACGCGCGAACACCTCGTTGGCCGGCGCTTTGGTTCCGAAGAAGTCCACGAAGATCCCGCGCTCCGCGTCGCCCCGCTGGTCCCCAAGAAATGCCACCATCGCTCCCTGCTGAAGAAGCTGGATCATGTTCTGGACGATACCCTTATGGGGATAGGTCTTTATGCCCGTGCCTTCGCCGCCGCGACTGAAAAAATAGCGCGATAGGAATGGGTTGCGAAGACCCGTCACAATCAGGTGCACGTCCCAGCCCAGGAGTTTGGCCAGCGCGGCTCCCACCTCAAAGGCCCCGAAATGGGAGTACAAGAGGCAGATCCCGTGTCTGCCTCCGTTCATGATCAGATTGTACGGAAGTCGTCCCTCGACGACGATCCGGTTCGCGATCTCGTCATGGCTCCATCGGCGGATGCGAAAGAACTCAACCGCCATCATTCCCACGTGCTCGAAATTGGCTCGTGCGGTGCGCACGATCCAGTCGCGCGGCCGTTCACGCCCAAATGCTATGGTGAGGTTCTCAAGGGCGGCTTCGCGGCGGTCCGGAAAGAGAACATACACAAGCCTCCCCACAAACCTTCCCGCGGCCATTCCCGTCGGCTCCGGCAAGATGTTGAGCACTTCTTCGACAATCCGGACCAGTAAGTAAACAAAATAGTCGATGAACAGGGACGGACTGAGGCGACGTTGCGTGTGTCGCCGATCGGGTGTTTCAGATTTCACAAGGACTCCTGCACCTCAAAGAGTTTCATTTTTTCCTTAAGGCCTTTCAGCCGCCTGGCGCCGACACTTCGTGTCACGAAGAGACCTTTCTCCACCAAATGCTCGTGCGTTTCGGGGCCCACGAGGACCTGGTCCGGGTCTGCAGACTTTGAGATCCGAGAAGCGAGATTTACCGCGTGTCCCAGAATTGTATACTCCATTCGGTCGCTTGACCCGAAGTTCCCAACCACTGCCCTGCCTGTATTGATTCCGTAGCGCACCCGGAACCGAAGCTCGCTCGGCAACTGCTCCATCTGGCTTGCGAGACGCTCCCGAATGCTAAGTGCGCAGCGCACCGCACGGACGGGCGCATCCTCTTGGGTGAGCGGTGCACCGAAAAACGCGAGGGCCGCATCGCCAATAAACTTGTCCAATGTGCCCTGCTCCTCGAAAACAGCCTCGTTCACGGCTTTGCAGAAAAGGGTCAAAATTTGCTGCAGCTGCTCCGGGTAGACGGATTCGCAAAGGGCCGTAAAGTCGACTATGTCGCAAAAGAAAATCGAGGCAACGGTTTCTCGGGCTTTCAGGTCCACCGCCCCTTTGAGGATTCGCTCTACCACTCGATCCGAGTGAAATCGCCGAAGGTTCTGCCGGATGACCGCGTTCCGCACTGCGGCATTGTTCAACCGTCGAGTGAGGTTCCATCGTTGGATGCCCAACGCGGTTTGGTGGCCCATGGCAGTGAGCAGTTCCAAATCCTCGGAACGATACCCGCCGATGCGGTCCAGACTGTCCACGTAAATCACTCCGAGGATTCGGTTTTCGACCCAGATGGGAGCAGCCATGATCGAACGGATACCGTCGATGATAATTGTGTCGCCATCCTCAAAGCGCGGATCTTCCAACGCGTTGTCCGTGAGAATGCCGACGCGTTCCTTCAATATCCGGTTTATCACCGTTCGACTGATCGACCGCGGGTTTCCCATGCCCATTGCGTTCCGCTGCTTGCGGGTAACAGGTCGCCCGTCCTTGCCTTTCATAAGGATTGTTGCCTGAGACGGGGAGAACAACTCAAATATCCGGTCCATGATGTGGTCAAGAATCTCATCAACGTCGGTGGTGACCACAAGGTTTTCGGCGATGCTGTAGAGGGCGAGCAGGTTCCTATGGAGTCGTTCCCGTCTTTCAGCCGAGACCGCTCGGTTGAGGTCGGTTGTGGACTCCATCAGGTAGTCGCTGATCATACCCAAAGGCTTGACTACCTCTTCGGTGGTATCCTTGTGGGCGAGGGCTTCGTCGAGCCCTGGGAACGCGAATTTCCTCACACTGTCCGGCGAAGCTGCCTGGGGAGTAGTGACGAGCAGCTTGAAAGGGCCCACCTGGATCGAGTCTCCCTTTTTGATGTTATCAACATCATCCACTTTTCGTCCGTTGAGCCAGGTGCCGTTCCTGCTGGCAAGGTCCTTCACCCGGAACCGGTCCCCCTCACGGAATATGATGCAGTGATTGCGGGAAACCATGCTGTCCACGAGACGTAAATCGCACGCTTCGTCTCGTCCCGCCATGATGCGGTCGGAGGCAAAATCCTGTTCGAGTACCTGG
>JAIWNO010000038.1 GCA_020216785.1 Desulfomonile sp. | reverse complement strand
CCTCCGGGGCGAATGATGGTCAGGTGCAGCATACTCATGACTCAGTACGGATGAGATGGGGATTCGCCGGCGGCCAGGCCGCTGAGCCGTAATTGGGGGAATCAACCAAGCGTCACCAATTCTACCAACTTCAGCAGGTTGCCCCTTGCCTCGTTGCTGATGGCGGTGATCTCGAACCCTGATGAATAATACCCTTGCTGACTTTCCCTCCGCGACCACCGGCACTGAGCAATAAAACTCAACGGAGCGGTCTTCACGTAGTCGGACGCCTGAATGATAATGGTTTTGGCGGCACCGACCTCTACCTGAACACCGAACAACTGGATGCCGTTTTCGTTGATATCCTGTACGAGCCCGAGGAAACGTCTCGTCTGCGCGTCGTAGGCGGGGATCTTGAACAGAGTGTATTTCCGCTTCAGCCTTCGGCGGTTTTCAACGGCTTCAGTCGGGGACTGGTCGGCCATAGTAATCTCCATGCAGGTGTGATCGTCCGCCAGCCTCCATAATGCGAACGTCACAGGGCCATGCCCGTCAAGAGGCTATCCTGTCGAGAGATTCCTCCCGGTCATCGCCGCCTTCTGATACCGGGCACGGCGATTAGATCTTGTTCCGCTCAAACTGCTCATCGTCTTGCCGTCTTTTTGGGTGGCGGCTGTGTGGACACGCCCTTTTTCCTCGTACTTTCGAGAATGCGGTTAAACGATCGCGTGGCAAGGAACCTGAACGAACGAATCAGGTTCTCCGGGGCCTCAACCGTGTTCAGTCTTTCGGCAAGCGAGCGGCCTGCCATGGCTAACGTGGCGGCCTGAGATTTCACCATCTCATAAAACGCCTTAGGGTCCGTTACCTCCAGCTCCCGGAGAATTGCCGGCGAGCTGTCGGGAATCCCCTCCGCTCTGCGCACAGCGGATTTGTATGCCTCGTACCGGCCCAATATCCGGTCGAATGCGACAAGCGGATCCTGTCTGGACGAAGCTATCGCCCCCTTCAAATAGTCTGTGACTTCCAGCAGGAATCGGATTGATTCCGGATGCGCCCGTGACATCCGTTTGATGATGTAGTCCAATACCACACGCATGGCAAGTGCGGCGAAGTCCACGGTGACATTATCCTGGAATCGAGTCCTGACTTTCTTCAATTCGCTCGCCAGAACAGTGACTGATCTCCGCGAAATCTCCCATTCCAGAGTGAGGATTGCTTCCTCGAGCTTCCTCAGGCTCATGTCTTGGACTGGCGGTGCGGTTTCGAGTCGAGGCTTGGGCGCTGTCATGCGCTCCACACGAGCGGGAGGAGGCGCAGGAACGGGTTCCGGTTTGGCCTCAAAAGCCCCCTCTAACTCCGTATCTTTGAATTCGTCAAGTCCGAGTTCCGCAGCTAGGTCGTAAGCGGAGCTTGGCGACGCTACAGGCTCCTCAAATCTCTCGACTTCGAGGGGTCCCTCTGGCCGAGGCGGAGGGGGCTCCTCGAGAGTGATCTCATCGATCATCGTCGCTTGGACTTCGGTAGTCTCCGGCGGCGGGGTCTCCGGCTCTTCCACGAAAAGTGTGTCCACAGCCAAGTCGATCGCGCGGTCAGTCTCCTCGTCGCCCGACGTTACGTCATAGAACGTAGTCGAGAGGCTTTCAAAAAAACTCTGAGCCGCGTCTTCAGCAGCCGGGTTCCCGGTGGAACCGACTTGAAAGCCGGCTCCCCTCGATTGGGGCCTCAGTTTTTTCCTATCGCCTTTATCCATGCAGAGGGAAGACTTTCCTTTTCGACGGTCTCAGCTCATCGGGAAACACCGTCGGGAATGGGGTCTGAACGGGTTATCATCGCACTCACAGGTTTTTCGTAACGATTCACCATTGCCGAGTCTCAGCTCCTTAACTTATAGTGCACAGACTTAATGGTTATCTTGCTGATTTCACGAAGGGTTTCGAATACTCCAGGTCCCTGGAGGGCGCTGGCCATGACCACAGGGACAGGATGTTTCAACAGTCCGTGGAGGTCGTTGGTCATCGTTTCCTGGCTCAGTATGGGGATCACGCTTCCTTCCAGGTCGCGTTTGTTCAGTTGGATTACCAACGGAAGCTCATCCAGATCCAAATGGTCTTCCGCGAGGTTTTCCTTCAGGTTGAGCAGGCTTTCCTTGTTGGGTTCCCGCTGGACCTCCATAGAGTCCGCGACAAAGACCACGCCATCGACGCCTTTGAGCACCATCTTGCGGCTCTCGTTGTACAGCACTTGACCGGGAACCGTGTAGAGTTGCACTCTGATATTGAAGCCGCGGATCTTACCGAGCTGCAGCGGCAGGAAATCAAAGAAGAGCGTTTTGTCACCCCGAGTGTCTATGGAGATCATCTTTCCCATGAACTTCGCATTCATCTTCTGGTTGACGTAGAGCAAGTTGGTGGTCTTGCCACACCTGCCGGGCCCATAGTATACCACCTTGACCTGGATTTCCTTGGCGCTCTTGTTAATGAATGCCATGCTCAGACCTCCCTCTTCGGGAGCTTTCCAATGAGGAATTGGGCAACCTCGGTGATCTTCAACCTCAGAAGTCCCAAAGAGAGCGAGTTGTCAAATATAGTGACGACGATGTAGTCCTTTCCCGCGCGAGTGAAGTGGAACGATTCGTTATGTCCCTTATAAAACAGCAGGACAAAATCACGTTCGCCAATGAGATGGGCAATCTTTTCGGTGGCCGCGAAGTTGGCGGCCGCTACAGCGGCCAAGGAGACCGCATCCAGGTCGGTCTTGTCGCCGATATTGATCACAAGTGTACCTGCGTTGTCCACTACAAGGATGGACCTGATTCCTTCGGAAACAGCCTCAGCCGCAAGATAATCCCGGATCTCATCAAGCAATTCCACACTGACGACCAAATCGCCGGCGCGTCCTTTCCTGATCCTGTCAGCGGCATCCGTCGCCTGATCGGCGAGCCACGAGGAAATCAGCGGATCGGGGAGAGATTCAGGACGTGGTCCGGCCATGCCTTCCAGCCGAGGAAGGTCTTCAACGAACGTCTTTACGAAATCCTGCTCGGAAAGCTCACCCCTGCCCAGGGCGCTTAGCATCTTGGAGTGGCCGCCCAAGGTAGTTTTCAGCGATTCATTGCCAAGATACTCGGCAGCGGATTCAAGGATGCCCAGAATTTTTTCCGCGTCCTTGGCAGATCGCGCGCTCGAGCCTGGAGCGGTGTCGATATTTCGAACCAGCAATCGGGCTGTCTCAAGATAGGCCCACAGGATGGCGGGGAGTTTCCCGAGAATTTCCACCTTGTCAGCTTCGCCGAAAATGTCTTTGATCACCACATCTTGTGCCGCCATGCGTCTTTCGTCCTTTTTTCACCGGAATACACACACAACCGACCGGTTCGAGTTCCATAAAGGCGATGACGGGAAGACTCCCCCGTTGTTTCTCTATGGTTCCTCTTGTGCGGTGTTGAGCCTTCTTCGCCCGGAATGCTCAAGCAACCCTCGAACCGCCTTGCCCGTCCTAGACCGTCCAAACATTAGCACAACACTCCACTTTGCGGAAGTTCCTATGCAATCCTAAAACGATTTTGCATTCAGCAACAGCATCTCCGGTCTTTCGACGCTGCTGCTTCAGCCGGTGGTCTTGGCATCGGCGAGACGCCGAGCCTGCGTTGCCACGACCTGCGGCACGTCCTTGCTCTTCGCGATTTTTCGCAAATCCGGTTCTCTCAGGTGCGGCAACAACTTCAGCGCGATGGGAACCGGGGTCTTCGGGTTCCCCGCCAGGTTGAACTTCACCGAATACAGCTTTACAAGTTCCTTGGTCGAGGAAATGTAGCGGAGCACGTCTTCGTGGACCGATCGGGACTTGCTGATAGAATCGATCTCCTTGTCTTGGATCTTCGGGGACTTCACGACCGCTACCGCTACCAACTTGTTGGGGTCGCGTACGAGAATGTTGCGCGCTTCCTGAGTGCCCATAAGGGCAAGTTTAATCTTCTCGGCCACTCCCATCTCGAGGATTTGATGGTACAAGCTCTGGTACTCAGCCTCTGAAAGCTCCCATTGTGGCAGCTCACCTGGCCGAGGCATTTGCGAAAGCTCTTCCGGTACCTCCTTGATGCACTCGATCACGAACTCGCTCAAGGTCTTATCAACGGTAGTGGGGAATTCCTCACCCGCATAGCGGATAATGAATCTCGTGGCATTCCAGGAGAGTATCGCGGCCATTGCGGAATAGGGATCGTCCTTTCCTCTTACCGCAACGTGAAGTACTCGGCTCCGGTCCCGGAAGATCTCGCCCGATCCTTCCTCGCAGAGGACCGTCACTTTTACGGGAGCGGGCGTGCCTTCCATACAGGCCAGCGCGTCGAAGACATCCATAGCCTGGGTACTGCCGCTAATCAAGTGGAGTCCAGACGTAGAATCCGGGTCCAAGAAAGGCCGCGCAGCGTTCGTTGCAAGGAGGTTCTCGGCAGTAGGAAGGTCGATGTTCTCTACGTGTCGATATGTTCTCAAGAGATAGCGAAATCGCAAATCGCGCGCCTGGAGCAGGTCTTCCAATGCTTCTTTTCCCTCCAGGGATCCGGAAACGACTCCGATGAGTTTGCCTTTGCGAAAGAAGATCCTACCCCTCTTCTTCGATCCGTCCAGCACGATGGTTCCCGAGCGCGCCGCGTGCTCGGCCGCATGCATCAACCCGTAAAGGCCGCACATCGCCAGCGGACCTTCCACCTTGATGTCGCCCGAGCCTTCCAGCAGGGATTCTTCGAAGATTTCGACTTTTTTCTTGAGCTCCGGGAGCGGTTCGAGCAATTCCACCAGCTTGGCAACGACCGCGGGGCTGCGCTCAAGCAGTTTGGTATTCTCGATTATTGCGCGAAGAATTTCTTCTCCTTTCCAGTGGTCGAGCACGTGGATGGCAGTCTCCGGCAGGATGCCCGGAGTCGCGCAAGCCGCCTTGATGAGCGATTCCTCCCGAATCGTCTCCCGCACAAGAAAGTCCATTACTGCAGGATGGAGGTCCGCGCCGATGCCCTTGCGATACGTGACTGTGTCGAGCGTCTCGAGTGTCTTGCGGGCCTGGTCTCGGATCTCCTGGGATTCATCGTGAGACAGGTAGCTCAGCAGAACCAGCTTCTCCGTGGTGGAAAGCGGAACCAGTCCCTGGGCTGCCTTAAGTTTGGTCGGGTGATCCGTAGTGGCCTGAAGGTACTTGTATATCGTCTTGGATATCTTTACCTTGACCGCTTTGCGCACAATCGGATTGGCGTCGGCTTCGAGGATTTCCCGGGCCTGCTCGTCCTCTCCGAAGACCAGCCGCACCTTGTCCAGCACCGGCAAAGCGACTACCGACTGGCCCTCGAACAGTTCATTGATGAGCTGCAGTTCGGTGGCGATCCGGTCGGTGACAGTGACGCCTTCGTCCAAGAGACGCATCGCCTCGATGATGAGGTTCTGCATGCCGATATGAATTTCTTCGGATACACCCTCGCCCCCGCGCGAAATAACGAACCGGGCGTTGGGCCACGCGAGCAGATGACACGCAGCATCCATTCCTGTCAGCTCTCCCAGAGCCGCGTTCACAATACGGCCCTGGTTGAAATAGAGCGTCCCGGTGGCCTCCTCGCGTATGAGATTGCACAACGCCTGCTTCGAATTCATTTCGAAGATCTCGGCAATTTCGAAAATATTGAGCACTCTCAGGTTGCCTTCGACGCGCCAGGAATTACTGGCAGCGCTGTCGAAGGGGTCTTCGTCAGGGGCCCGCTCCAATGCATCCATTACAAGCGTGAGGGTGTTTACTTGGATCCGGTTGTTGAACACACCGGTCTCGCCGAGGATATAGGTGAAGTCCGCGTCACCCCAACTAAAAGCACGGTACAACGCCTCCAATCCGTCGTCATCCCCTGCAACGGCCCCGACCACTTTTCCATGCTCTGCAAAGATCCGGGCGTCTTCTCCATCCGTTCGTAGATGAATGACCGCAGTCCGGTTGTTGTGGTCAATAGCCTGAATGATTTCGCCTAAACCCAACAGGCCGATATTGCCGCGAACAATAGTGCCGCCATCTGTGGCAGCTGCCGCCTGGTCTCCGACCCCAACCTTTTCGAGCACTTTGAGCACGATCTCGTGAATAGGTTCGGGAAGCTCAGGTTTGTCGGGACGACTGTACCAGGCTCGAGCGGCTGGAATGAGGTTTTTGCGTGCGGCTTCAGCTATTTCTTTGTCAGGATCGCGGCCGAGGTAACACAGCATAATGAGCGTATCCAGCAAGGTGAACTCGGCTTGCATGTTCGCTGCCTGCAGCTTCTTTTCCCGCGTGGCCTTTGCCCCGATGTACTTGGCAAGTCTCGGACCGACCTTTACTACCTTCTTGTCGTCACTTGCCATCGGGAATAGAACCGCATATTGAACTGTCCGGCTGGATCGCCCGGTTTGGCTATGATATTAGCTTCGGAGCGCTAATTTGTCAACATTGCTCGTGATCCGGGTGGTTGCCGGATAACTGCTTTTTAATGTATGCTGCACCATCATCATCCTGCGGGAAGTCAGGGAAGGCTTGCCTCGTGCGACTTGTTCGGGGTTTTCTTATTTGTCTGTGTATACTCGCCGCAACGGCCGGGTGCGGCAAGAAAGTTGTACGCCAGTCCATGGTGTTCGACTTGGATAAGGTATTCTCCGGGATATTTGCATCCACGGCCAAAGAGTCGGAGGAGCAGTTCAAAGAAAAAGGAATTCGACTGGCACGAGAGGGCGACTTTAAATCAGCCATCGATGCGTTCATGCGCCATGTGGAGGAGTATCCCGAAGACTATTTCGGGTTCAATGCGATCGCTGTGTGCTACAAGAATTTAGGTGATGACACGAACGCCATGAGGAATTTCGAGCGTGCGCTCGAATTTGCCGACAATCCCGAAGACCATGCGAAGGTGCTCGCCAATATTGGCAACCTCTATCACGCTCGCAACAAGTTTCAGACAGCATTAGTGTATTACAAAGAAGCCGCGTCCGTTTTTGAGAAAAACCCTCTCTACCACATCCTGATCGCCCGGACGTTCATTAATTTGGGTGAAGACGAGCGAGCCCGAAAGGTCCTGACGCAAGCCGAGCAAAATGCGCGCGCCATTGACACATACGAGCGCAGCGACGAACGAGGTCTGGGGTATTACCACTTGGCGCACTGTTTCGCATCTCTTGGAGAAGAGGACAAAGTCTATAAGTATTTGGAATTGGCGATCAAAACTAATCCGGATGTGTACGTCCGTCGCACGGAAAAAGACATCAATGATCAGAAAAACCTCCTCTTCAGCCTCAAAGAAGACCCCAGGATCAAGACCCTCCTCGATAGGTACTCGGCGAAGACATCCACGGGGCGGTGGTTGGTGCGGGAGTGAAGCCGCGCGCAGCAATTGCTCTGGACATTGGGTCACTCCATGACCATAATTGGAATTACAAACTCGCTGGTGTGCTCGCTCACCGCGAAAAGTCCGGAGGTTTGTTCTTGTCCGACGTGTCCTTGAAAGAACAATTTGGTGAATTGCTCGAAAGCTGCGGTCAGATGTATTGGGAAATGGACCGCGACCTGCGGGTGATTTACGCCAACCGACTGATAAAGGAGACCTTCGGCGATCCGGTCGGCAGGATCTGTCATGAGTTTATGGCGTGCAGCGACGAAGTCTGTCCCGCCTGTCCGGTCGTTGAAGTTCTAAACGGCCGACCTCGTGCCACATCCGAGCGGAAGAGACGTAACATCCGCGGAGGTGAAGTATGGCTGCAGCACACCGCGATGCCGATCAAGAACCAGGCCGGCGAGATCGTCGGCGCGGGTGAGCTTATCATCGACGTTACCCACCGCAAGGAAATGGAAGAAGAGTTAAGGGAGTCCGAGCGGCGGTATCGTAGTCTGGTGGAACAGGTTCCCGATATTATCTTCTCGCTCGATGCGGAAGGGCGATTTGTCTTTGTAAACACTGAGATGGAAAAATTCCTTGGCGCTCCAGTCCACACTGTCCTGGAAACTCCGCTCAAAGACCACGTCGTTCCTGAGGATCGAGGGGTGGTGGATTCTCTTTTTCGTCTCGAGCCTGAGTCCATATGGGACGAGGAAATTGGAATACCGGATGCCGCAGGCGGGAGGCATTTTGCCAGGATCCGCTGTAAGGCCTCTTACGATTCTCGAGGGCGAATCACCGGCTTTGAAGGGGTCATGCGCGATCGAACCTCGCGGCGTAAGCTGGAAGAAGAACTGAAGGCTTCGAAAGAAGCGCTGCTCGAAAAGATTAAGATTATTGACGAACTCTACGAGCACATCGTCATGTCGGGCCAATGTAAAGCGATCGAAGAGCACACGGCTGAGGTTGCCCACGAACTGAGACAACCGCTCGCGATCGTCGGCGGGTTTGCACGCCGCCTCGAGAAGCACCTGCGCGGAGGCTTGCCTCTCGATGAGGAGATGCACGCCAAATACGTCCGGATCATTATGACCGAGGTGGCACGTCTGGAGCGCATCCTTGAGCGCCTCATCGATTTCACGAGGCGTGACAAAGTTCAACTCGAAACCGTCAGCCCGAACGAACTGATTGAGTACATCATCAGTGTCGCCGAAGCGAGGGCAAAGGAACGGGACGTCTTCGTGGACGCGCGGCTCGGCTCGGAAATCGGCGAGGTTTCGCTCGATCCCGGCCGTTTCCAACAGCTCATGCTCAATCTCATCTCCAATGCAATCGAGGCCTCGCCTGTCGGCGGGACTGTGGTTGTAGAGACCGGTGCCTCGATCCCGAGTGACAAGGCATTACAGACAGGTCGGCTTCAATCGGAAGGCTATTTCGAGATGAAGGTCCGGAACAGCGGAGCCAGGATAGAGCCGGACGAGCTTAAGCAGATCTTCAATCCCTTTTACACTACCAAGGCTCACGGCATGGGGCTGGGGCTAACGGTATCCAAGAAGATCGTGGAAGACCACGGCGGCTCTATCTCGGTCCGATCCGATGATGATGGAACGGTTTTCACCGTGTGGCTGCCCCTCACACAGGGTGGAGCGATGGGCCAGGCAACTGCGACATCAAATGAGTTGGCTCAGGCGCTGGTCGCTTCTCAGACACACTAGTAGAGCGATCCAGGATTACGTGTCTGAGAGCAGGTTGTTCAGCGCGTCCTCAATTCGTCCATAATTGAAATGGAACCCATGTTTTTTCAGCATCTTGGGTACAACTCGTTGCCCTTTCAGAATCACTGAGCCGAATTCTCCCATCACGAGCTTGATGACAAACCCCGGCGCCGGTATGAATGACGGCCGGTGTAGCGTATTCCCGATTGCGTCGGCAAGGTCCGCGTTTCTCACAGGGTTGGGCGCACAGAAATTCACCGGTCCGGAAATTTCGGGATGTTCGATAACGAAGAGGGCCGCGCGGCAGAGGTCTTCCACATGAATCCACGAGAACCATTGCTTCCCGCTCCCGATTGGCCCGCCGGCAAACAAACGGAACGGCCGGACCATCTGTTCCAGCGCTCCGCCGTCTTTGCCCAGCACAACACCGAAGCGGGCAACAACAACACGGATACCCTTCCCTGCCGCCTTGAGCGCCTCAGCTTCCCAGTCTTGAGCGAGAGTTGCAAGAAAATCCGTACCCGGATCAGCGTCTTCGCCCAGTTCCTCATCGCCCGTGAAGCCGTAGTAACCGACTGCGGAAGTGCTCAATAAGTGCTTGACCGCACCTCCGTCCGACGGAATAGCCTCAACAAGGTTGCGCGTAGTAAGAATCCGACTATCCCGCAGACGCTTCTTGTATTCATCGTTCCAACGGCTGAATATTGACTCGCCGGCGAGGTTTATCAGCACATCGTGTTCTGGGACCTCCTGCTGCCATAGACCGTGCTCAGTGGGGTCCCCAGCGATCAGGCGGATTTGAGCGGGAAGGCCGGGCCGCCGTTTCTCACTGCGGGAGAGCACTGTCACTTCGTGGCCTTTGTCGAGGAGTGCTCTCGTCAATTTGGTGCCAACGAATCCGGTCCCGCCGGTGATAAAAGCCTTCATGGTTCAT
>JAIWNO010000037.1 GCA_020216785.1 Desulfomonile sp. | reverse complement strand
CTTCCCCCAGGACGATCTGTGGAATGGAAGAACAAGCGGTCTGTTCAGGGCCTGCAGAACCCCACTCCGAGCAGACGTCGCTCGCGCCGGCCGGTCTCGCTTCAATAATTTCCAAATCATACGCAAGCGGCAAGCCGGACAGCGGATGATTCAGGTCGATAATAATCGTGTCGTCCCTGACCTCTCGTATCATGACAGTTTCCGGGCCGTCGAAGTTCCCTGTGACGATGGGAAGTTCCATTCCCGGATAGGGTTCGACTCCGGCGGGGAAATGGAAATCCGCTTTGGCTTTCTCGATGACGAGTTCGGGACGGCGTATGCCGAACGCTTCTTCAGGCGGCACGGTGAATGAGAGTTTTTCTCCGGCTTGTCTTCCTACGAGGCGTTTCTCGAGACCGGGAATCACGTGCAAGTATCCTGTGACGAAGTCCATGATTTCCGGTTCCATAGCGCCCTTGAGTACGGGCCCATCGACAACCTGGACGCGGTAGCGGATCTTGACATAGCTCTTGTGGCCGGCAATAATATAAGGGTCCTGTTGATTATGGTTGGTCACTGGTACCTCCTCGAAATAGTATGGCTCTTTCGGCAATGCGTTTCGCATGTGCATCGAGTCTGGCTGCGCAGCGTCTACCAGTTACGTGTGACCGCTGCAAATCACCCACGTAACCCCTGATGCTCACCACATGCCTACTCGACGCTTGCGATATGATGATTTTCCAATTGACCTATAGTATTGTCCTTTTTGGATCAATAGTCTGATATTGCAGTCGATTTCTTTGAAAATCATCGGCGTTCCTGCCATAGACGCTTTGTCAAGAAACAAGGGGGAGGAACGCCGATGCCCAAGCGGAATTTGCCACAGCCGTTTTAGATTGACAAGGCGCGTTTTGCGGACTGCCTACTGCCTCGAGAAGCAAGCACATCACGTCGCGCTCCCGGGGAGAATCTGAGGCGGCTCACCGCTCTGTGCCAGCGAGATATGACACCTTTTCGTCAAGTTCGCAGAACACGTCTTCAGCAGCGATCCACTCGCCGCTCTCAAGTTCTTCAATTCCGGTGATCAGATCCTCGCGAAAACGATTTCGTGCGCGTAGGAGTCCGAGTGCATCGCATCAAGGCCTGCTGAATCTCATTATGTCATCGGCAGGGGAGTTTCACGTTGATTACGGGCACTTCTTGATGAGGCAGGGAGGCTGAGCCGAAACGTATTTCGTGCAAGCTCTGGGGGGCGCAACGGGCATTTGACAGACGCGCTGCGGCGCGACAGGCATCGCGCAGACTCGGGCGGGGGGGACAGGTATTTGGCACAGTCGTCGTGGTGCCACGGGCATAGCGCAAATCTTCTGAGGAGCAACAGGCAGCTGACAGATCCGGGCGGGGGCAACCACGCCCGCGCACAGCCGGGCCGGTGCCATCGGGATCTGCAGCAATCGTGCAGGCGCAACCACGACAGCTCGCTCGGGTCGGCAAGGAGCCCCCGGGGGTGGACAACCCTGACCGGATGCGCTTGTCGCCAGGAAGCCTATTGACAGGACTGCAACCAATATCATTTCAGCTGGGCGGAAGCCGGGCATTATGGTTCCCTCGATGAGCCTGTCCGACACAATTTGCTAAAAGGTAGAGTAATATTACATGACTAATTGTGGTGGGTCAAGGAAGAATGCTTATGATCGCCACTCCTTCGGACATGTCGGACAGCCTCGGAAGGATTGTCCACTAGTAGATCGATTCAGAAATGGCTTTACGTGGTTGCCATCCAGGCCTTGAGTACGGCGCGGGTCTCAGACCCGTCCCTACAAAGCATATCACGTTGTTCAATTCCTCACGTCGTCTCCGGCAACGTAGCAAGCTACTTACGAAACGATCTACTCGGAAGCGGCAGTAGCGCGAGTGGTCCTATTTGAGTAGAATGGAGGCCCACGCGACGGTGAGCGGAGGAAGGTCGGCTGAAGCGAGAGCGTCCACCCCTCGCAAAGATCCGGCAATTATCGCTTCAAGAATATTCCTAGCCCTAAAGGGCGGTTGTAGGTTTTGAATGTCGATGAATAGCGGCCAACGCATCAGTAGGCACGTTCGCGTTGCTCTCGCTCTGAATGCCGTCATTGCAGCGTTGCTCTGGTTGGCATTTGTGTCACACGGCTTTGTTGCGCAAGGCGTTCTCGACAGTGTGTACGAAATCCAGGCGTATTCACTGGCGCGAGGCAGCCTCGCTATCGTGCCCGGCCTGGATGTGCTGTTCCACCACGACATGATGATTCACCGCGGCCTTTCGTACTTCTATCAGGGATTGGTTCCTTCGATCCTGTTTATGGCATTGAAGCCCGTGGTCGGACGAGTTGCGGCTTCCTATGCGGTGGTATTTGCGTTCTTTTTTACACTGATCTTTTTCCTCCAGAAGCTCATTCTCGACCTCATGGAAAACACGAAGAGGAGCGCCGGGCGCTCGCCGTGGGAGACTTGCCTTAGCGCGGTGGTTCTGACCTGGCTCGTGCTCTTCGTGGTGGCATACCCGGTGGAACGGCGATGGTTTTTCGGCCGTTTTATCATTTACGAGCAGCAAATCATCTTCGGTTTGGCTTTGGCGCTGCCGAGCATGTACTTCGCAGTACAAGGCATCCGTGAGCGGAGCACGCTTCCGATAGCCGTGTCGGCCTTTTTCCTCGGCTTGGCCTCGGCGACGAGGCCGAGCTGGTTTGTGCTCGCTGCAGTTGCTGTCCCCGCGGCAACAATTTGGATGTATTACAGTCGCCGTTTGCGCGAAGTGCCTCCGGCCGCGTGGGTCATGATCGGCACTGCGCTTATGCTCGCAGCGTCGCCGCTGGCTCTCAACTATGTGCGGTACGGGTCCCCGCTTGACTTCGGGACCTCATACCAGAACCCCGGCGACCCTGAATACCTGCGCGTCCTCAAAGCTGTCTATTCGCCTGAGACTCGTGCGTGGAACGTGGTGTTCAATGCACTGGCGTTCTACTTCCCGATGCCGCTCACTCAGTATCCTTCGTTGTTTCGTAATTCCCTGTCGCTATGGGCGGAATATCCGCCAGGGCTTTTTTACTTCAACCCGCAGTTTATTCCGATGCTGATTCTGGTGCCGCCGGCTTTTGTCCTCGGCTGGAAAGAAAGAAGCAGAATATTGCCGGCACTGTTCGTTCTCGCCGTGATTGCTACGTACATGAACGCTCTCCTTCTGGTCTACGCGAAGGCAGTACTCGTCAGGTTCTTCATTGAATTCTACTATCCTCTTATGCTGCTGTTCGTCGCCGGGCTGGCAATGTTTCTGCGGCCTGCCTTCGTGGTGTTGATATTGGCGCTGTGCCTGGCGCCTTACATCCCCAGCACGGCACGCGGATTCGCGACCGGAAAGCCGATGATCATGACGGTTGATCCGGATGCGAACTTCGCCGATACATCCCCACGGAGGACACCACAATATCTGGTCAAGAATCCGATATGGCCCGTGGGATGGTTTTCCGCGGCATACGCAGACCGAATGCGCCTGTACAATGCCATGGGGGTCGCTGCATTCTCGGATGGAAGCCTTAGAGCAAAGGACCTCTTCGCCGTGTACGTTGTTCCGAGACCCAAGAGATCAAGCGGCGGGCCGGCTACGCTCGTGATCCAAGGCCTGCAATCATTGGAGCATCCTGGGACTGTGCGTTTTTGCATCGACGACCGATTTGTGGGAGAATCTCGGGTGGATCCTTTTCACACGGTAGACTGCGCTTTCTCCGTGCCGAGCATTTGGCTGGGGCAGGGGCCTAGTCAGGTGCTCGGGGTGTTTTACATCGAAGGGACGAGGTTCCTGCCGGGCCGTGAGCCCAAGGGCCCGGTTGTAGCGTTCCGGGAGCTTAAGCTGGAATGACTCCGGTTCATATGTCACGGTGCTTGTGAAAGCGAGCGCCCGTTTGGTTGCACAAAGGACAAAGACTACCCCCACATACGGACGACGGAATTCCAGATGAAACGCTCGTGCCCAATTTGTGAGCATTCCAGTTCCGAGTTAATGTTCCGAAAGGAAGGCTTCGATATCGTACAATGTTCAGTCTGCCGAGCGCGGTACGTAGACCTCCGGCTCGACGATGGATTTGCTGCGGACTTCTACACGGATGACTTCTTTAAGGACGGGTACCACAAGTACGGGTACGTCGATTATGTGGCTGACGCGGCAAACCACCGCCGGATGGCCGCCGGCGCTATCCGCTTCATGAAGCGGCATGTGAGAGGGGGGACGCTCCTCGACGTGGGGTGTGCAGCAGGATACTTCCTCGAATCACTTGGTCCCGAATGGGACCCGTACGGCTGTGAGCCATGTCGCGGCATGGCCGAGATCGCCCGGAAGAAGTTCGGCGACCGCATCGCGGTGATACCGTTCGAAGAATATCGAACCGACATGAGGTTTGACGTCGTTACCATGTGGGACAGCCTCGAGCATGTGGTAGAGCCCGCGCAATGTATCGCGGCAGCACATGGACTCCTTAAGGATTCCGGCTTGTTGTTCCTCCGGACCCCGGACGCGGGGAGCCCTGCTGCGAAGCTGCTCGGGAAATCCTGGTATCACTACGGCCCGCCCGGACATCTCCACTTCTTTGACAGGAAATCCATCACGACGTTGCTGAGACGGCATGGTTTTCGGGTGCGCCGAGTCGTGTATTTGCCACGTTACGTAAGCTTGTCGGAGGTCCTGATCAACCTGGGGGCCATGCTTGGATCAAGGGCCCTGAAAGACCTGTCAGCAAAGCTTGCGAGATCGTCCCGATGGAACGTGAGCATTCCCTATCAGGTGTTCGACGAGATGGTAGTTATGGCGAGTAAGGAGGCGTTCTGAACACACAATCTCCGCTGCGCAAAACCTCATCGCCTGGCCGCTATTACTCCGGCCGCGAAATCCTCAAACGAAATCTTCATCCACCTGCAGAACCAGCGCTCGTAATTAAGCCGGCCCCCGTGAGGCCGGACCGTGTGGTCGCGATCCGGGGGGCAGGGACGGTACGGCTCCCCCACGGTCATCAGTCGATGCTTGCAAGAAGCCAGGCGCGCGGGGGCCATATACATCCATTGGGTAGGATATGACTGCATCATTCGATACTTGCGCAGGATGACATCGCGAGGGAGACGTACGTAGAAGGTGGGGAGCCCATCGGGCGGGAAGTCGTTTATCCGCCATTTCCATGCATGAAAAGGGCCGGTGCCGTTGTACAGGGGGTATTCGTAGAGCTGCGCGGTGATCCCTGTGCGCCGGACTGCTTCATAGGCCAGAAAGTTTACCGAGTCGTGATCGGGATGGCCCCCTTCAAACGCGTCCGCGACAACCGCGTGGGGCCGGACGCGTTGAAAAATCTCCGACACGAGGTCAGCGGCACGATCCATCTCGCGATGGACCCCCAGGTCAGGCACCCGAAGCAAGTGGATCTGGTCCTCTGGGAGGCGAAGGACTTTCATCGCGCGGGCAAGTTCCTTTTCTCGTTTGTGTCCTTTGCCCTTGAAGTCCGACGACGTAACCCATACCCCGTGGACTCGGGCGCCGCGGTCCGTGAGAAGCATCATTGTACCGCATATGAGCACCTCGTCGTCCGGATGTCCGAAAAGGAAAACGAAACTCTTGGCGTTCGCATCATCGAGCAGTGCCGCCATCGCGTTCCTCGCCTTTTATGCCGGCTGGTTGATCCCAAAGCGCAGATACCGGAATCGCTTATAGTCTTCCGGTGATACCCGCGAGCCGACGCGGATCATCATGATATTTTCGACCCGCAGGGCCACATTGGGTTCGTTGGTGTACACTTCCCGGAAATTGAACGGACTGCACAGCTTCATAAGGATCTGGCGATATTGTGCGGCCGTGAGTTTGTTTCCTTCCAGGTCCCAATGCCAGGACAAGCCCTGCATGAACGCAATTTTGTCCTCGAAGAAATCGTCATTGAGCGTGAGTTCCAGCATCCCCCGCGCGATGTGCAGACCGCGGTAATTGCGGCTCACTTCGATCGCGCCCATCTCATACATGAGGTCGCCCAGATTGGCCCACCGTTCTCCTTCGGCCGGATACCAGCATGTGAGATAACCTGCGACGGTGTTGGGTTCCGCGATAGCCAGGGTGATCCGCGATCCGCGCCTGGCTGCCACCTCTTTGAATGACTCGGGCCTTTGGATGATGGAGGAATAGTGGGGAAAACGCCCAAGCCCAGCGTCGAGCCTCAATCCGTCGAATGAATCCGGGGGCCACCCGGTCCGTATTGTAAGCGGACCCCGAGGAGTCTCGTAAAGCACGCTACGTCCGATTGATGTCGATTCGAAGACGCTTTCTCCTTCCGATGTCAAAAGTCACTCCAGTCCCGGTAGAGGGTCTTTACCATAATAATAAGGTCCTTGTAATCGCCTCGACGATCCTTCACGTAGTCCTTAATGACTGCTTCATGGTGGAAATCCAACCTTCTGGCGGCCTTGATGGCCACTTCCTCCACTTCCGAGACAAACTCCGCGACGAGCTTCTCAATTCCGTGCTCAAGGGCCAGCTTTGCACAGTCGAGGATCATCCAACTGCCCACTCGCTGGGAACGATATTGAGGATGGATGGTTACTCTCAGGTGAGCAACGTGGCGGGCGCATCCCGAGGGGGAACGATAGAGCCTGAGAAAGCCGATGATTTCCCCGCTGTCTTCCCTGACCGCCACAATCGGGAGGATGTAATTAAAATCGAGTCTCTCCATCCATCGCTCAAGGAGCCGGATATCGGTGAGATTCTCTCTGAGGAACCACTGCTCTTCCTCAGGAATCAACGCGAGCATCGTATGGAGTTTTTCTGTATCGGTCTTGTCAAGAGGACGCAATAATACGGTGGTTCCGTCCTTGGTGACGACAGTCTTGGGATAGCCCTTGAGCATGTTTTGACTCCTTCTCATCGAGTGAGACTTGTGGCATCAAATCGAAATATCAGATAGCCGCGTCGCCTTCAATCACAATGTGAAATCGGGGGCCCTATTCAATAACGGCCGCAGGCAGTTCTGTTTGACCGGGCAGGCGACCGGTTTTATAATGAATAACATAACGATCGTAGAAAAAACCCCGACTCAACAAATGGTGCTCGGTTTTTACCGAGAGCGACGTTGGCTGTGCAACGGACACGAACCCCGTGAGACCAGACTACGGCACGCACATTTCAAGTCCCGCCGAAGCTCTCCCCGCGAGCGCCGCGCTCGATTTCGCCGGGGAGCCTGCCTCCACCCTTTTTCTCAGGTGGCTTTCTGACGAAAGTGGACAAGTCATCGGAGAATGGGTGGGCCGACTGTCGACGCTGTCCCCATCCTATCGCAAACGTCCCCGCAAGGAACTGATGGGCACGGTAAGCGAGGCCTTTGAAGCCAACCGGGAAGTTCTCTCTCGAGCTGAGCTTGCCCGCATCAATCAGTTCATTGATTACATTACTCAGTTGCGCTTGGAGTCGGGATTTCCTTTGTCGGATGTGCAGAAGGCCTTTGAATTGTTCAGATTCATTGTGGCTCGGAGGCTGAAGGAACAGCGTCGCTTCAAATTGTTGGCCATGTCGGCGGATCCCGTCAATAGTTGTCTTGCTTACACGATTCACCGTTTTTCCGACCGATTCCAGCACATGCACGAGCGATCAATTTTAGAGCACGCTCGGAACCTTGAGCACGAGGTCGCGATCCGTACCAAGGAACTATCCGAGAGTGAGCGGCGATATAAGACGCTTGTGGAAGGAATCAACGACGGATATTTTGTTATCCAGAACGAGCGGATCCTCTTCGCGAATCAGGCCTTTTGTCGAATGCACGGGACCACTTTGGAAAAGACTTTGGGTCAGCCATTCCTCCACTTCGTCGCTCCGGAATGGCGGGATAGGCTCCGGAAAGCCTATCTGGACGCTGCAACCGGTAGCTCGGAGACGAGTACCATCGAGTACGCCCGCTTAGGAAGCGCCCCCGGGAGCTCATCGACGGAAGTCAAAGCGAGAGTTGCGGATCTAGGACAAGGCCCTGTTATCATTGGGATCTGCAGAGACATCAGCGAGCGGGTGGCCATGGAACATAAGGTTCGTGAATCCGAACAACTGGCTTACATAGGCCACTTGACTGCCTCATTGTCTCACGAGCTCAGAAATCCCCTGTCGTCCATCAAGATGAACTTGCAGATCCTTCGCCCGAGGATGGAGCTGGAGGCGTTCGACCAACGTCGTATGGAGATCATCGTCCGGGAGGTCAGTCGGCTCGAGTGCATTCTCCGACAGCTCCTTGACACTGCTCGGCCGGTGAGAGTGGACCTCGCCGAAGTGGATGTCAAAGAACTCGTTCGAGGTTGCGTGCTCCTTATGGAGCCCAGGGCCAATGAGAACCGTCTGAAGATAGTCCGGCGCCATTCCCGAGGTCTTTCCGTGCTCTTGCTCGATGGCGACAAGATCCAGCAGGCATTGATCAATCTCCTACTCAACGCCATTGATGTCAGCCCTGAAGGTTCCCGCATCACTGTCTTCGCTAAATCCGCCTATATCAAGGAGGCTCGATACCTGGAATTAGGCGTGAAGGACGGCGGTCCCGGAATTGAGCCCGACATGCTCCCCCACCTGTTTTCTCCGTTCGTGACGAGCAAGGCGCACGGAGCAGGGCTGGGTTTGAGTAATGTGAAAAGAATTGTGGAGGCCCACGGAGGGACCGTGGAAGTGACCAGCCGTAAGGGACGAGGCGCTGTGTTCACTATGAGATTGCCATGGAGACCATGAATCGAATCCTCGTCGTTGATGATGACGCCTCGGTTCGTGAGTCCGTGGAGATGTTCCTGCGCGACAAGGGCCTGGCCGTCGAGACAGCGGAAACCGGCGATCAGGGGCTCAGGGCCTGCCTCGAGACCAATCCGCCCGTCGTGATCCTCGACATTCGCTTGCCCGATTTCTCCGGTCTGGACGTGCTCAAAGGCATCATGGCGAACCGCCCCAATACGAAAGTCATCATGATCACTGCGTTTCACGATATGGTGACCACGATTGAGGCCATGCGGAACGGGGCCTACGACTATATTCACAAGCCTCTTGACGCGGATGAGCTGGATCACGCGGTCTCAAAGGCGCTGCGCATATCAAAGGCGTCCTTTTCGTGCCCTTCTCTCCTGGGTGAGAACCAGGAGGAAATACTCCGCGACCGCATCGTGGGTGGAACCCCCGAGATGCGCTCTATATTCAAGTCCATAGGACTTCTTTCATGCAACCGGGCCACGGTGCTCATCGAGGGCGAAACAGGCACGGGCAAAGAACTCATCGCCCGAATGATTCACGAGTTTTCCTCATGGAGAGACCAGCCCTTCGTCACAGTGGACTGCACGACCCTTGTGGAAAACCTTCTGGAGACCGAGCTTTTCGGCCACCGGAAGGGTGCGTTCACCGGCGCTGTCCAATCCAAGCGCGGCCGGCTGGAGCTTGCTGGCTCCGGAACCGTGTTCCTTGACGAAGTGGGCGACCTGTCGCCAAATCTCCAGGCCAAGTTCCTGCGATTCCTCGAGTACCGGGAATTCACTCGCGTCGGAGGAAGCAACGTCCATCGGTTCGACGCGCGCATTATCGCCGCGACCAACAGAAATCTGCAGGAAATGGTTCAGCAAGGCATATTCAGGCAGGATCTTTTCTTTCGGCTCAGAGTTGCCGGTATTCGGGTGCCGCCGTTGCGGGAGCGGGTGGCCGACATTCCTGAACTCATGCGCTTTTTTCTTGCAAAGATCAATCAGGAGTTGGGTGCTCGCGTGCGGCGAGCTGAAGAGCGTGTCACGCAACTGCTGCAATCCTACTCGTGGCCCGGTAACGTCAGGGAGTTGAAGAATGTTCTCACTACGGCCGTTCTGGAATCTCGGGGTGAAGTGCTCCTGTCCGAAGCGGTCGAGGCAGTGCTGAAGAGATCGACCGCACAGCTGTTTCCTGCGCCTGAGTTGTGCTCGATGGATGAGTTGGAACGGGAACACATCAGAATGGTTCTGCAGCAATCGCGAGGGAATCTCTCGGCGGCCG
>JAIWNO010000036.1 GCA_020216785.1 Desulfomonile sp. | reverse complement strand
CGCGCGCGTTGGGGATTTCCAGACCTACCCTGCGGAAAAGGCTGAAAAAATATCAACTCCGACAGTAAGGCAGCACCGCCGTCCGACAATGGAAAAAATCTTTCCAGCGGTGGAAACATGCTTTCCAATCGTAACCGCCTCCGCGACCTGTATGGACCATGAACACGGAGCATTAGAAAGCAAAAAGATAGGAATTTTAAGGGAATGGTGACCGACTCGATGTTTGGCACGCTGCTTGCTCTCATATCTTCCGGCTGAGATGTGAGTTCATCACATTTTCGATGACACTTCCTACCAATGCGCGTTCAAACGAGGATATCTCGACTGTTTTGAAACTGGCCCTGTAAATCACGCCGTTCCAGGCGATGCTTCCCACAATTGGCGATTATCCTGCCCGGCCGGAGCAGCCCCGGGCGCTCATTTAACGATTCGGGTTTTGTTGTTGAGCTCAGGAACCCCTCAGAAGGCCTTGTTGAGAAAAGCCATGAGCGACACGATCGACGGAAGTCGGGTAAAGCCGTTGCGGGAGGTCCGCAAAGAGCACATACTGCACGTACTGCGATCCGCTGATGGTGACCTCGATCGTGCCGGTCGGATACTTGGAATCAGCGTCGCCAGCTTGCGACGCAGAATAAAGGAGTACGGACTCGGCGGTGGGGACAAGACGGAGAAGGTGGACTGATGCCGACGACATTGGCAAGTCGATAAAATGTCGATGCGGAGCAAAGCTGGAACGGAACGCGCGAACGACGACGTCCACAGAACCAAGAAAGTGCTTTCCCTCTACCCGATGGAGTGGTAGGTAGGGAAAAGACCTGGAGCCGCGGGCTCGCAGAACGCAGGATGACATCCACACCGGGAAGTGGCCTCTTGTACGTGGTTTTCCCAGACCATGATTCGCACACAGGCGCCGCATTCCACTGCGCGTGGACATATCGAGATGGCTTGTGCGTAGAGGAATGACGCTTCATACACAACAAGGGATTTGATGTCCCCAACAAGGAGTGTTGAACATGCAGCACAAGGCGAGAATGGTTGTAGCGGTCTTGGTCGCCGTGGTGGCCCTGATCGGCTTTGGGGCCCCGGCATTCGCGGAACAACCCATACTCATCGGCTGTCCCCTGGCAACCGCATTTCTGTACGGATGGGACGCCGAGCGGGCCATTAAGCTGGCGGTGGAGGAGATCAACGCTGCCGGTGGCGTGAAGGTCGGAGACCAGAAACGACCATTCGCCGTAGAAGTGATTGACACTCGCGATCTCGAACCGGGTGTCCCGGTGAGCGAGGCCTTGCTTGCCGTAGAGAAGCTTATTCTGGAAAAGAAGGTGAACTTCCTGGTCGGCGGTCCGGTGCGGTCCGAAGCCGCGCTCGCTGTTATGCCGCAGCTCACCAAGCACAAGATGATTTCCATCCTCTCCACCGGCGCGCTCACTCCTAAGTACAACGAAATGATCGCTCAGAACCCCGACAAGTTTAAATACTGCTACCGCATCTCCGGTGAGGCGAAATGGATGGTGGGGGGAGAATTGGTGCCATGCCTCGTTGAGATCGGCAAAAAGTTCAACTTGGACCGGCTCATGATTATGGTCCAGGATGTTGCTCACGCACGGGCGGGCGGCGACATCCTGAAGAAGGTTATGGGAGACAAGGGTTGGAAGGTGCTGGGCGACCCGATCGTGTACCCGACCGGAACTACGGATTTCTCCATGGGGCTGCTGGAAGCCAAGAAGCAGAACGCGCAAGTCATTATCATCTGGATGGACATGCCCGAATCCGCAATCCTGCTTAAGCAGTGGCATGACATGAAGATTCCCGCTCTGCCGTTCGGGACGATCATCGCAGCTGCTGAACAACCCGGGTTCTGGAAGGCCACCGACGGCAAGGGCGAGTACTGCCTTGCCAATGTGGTTAATGCCGGCAATGCACCTTCGACTGCCACTCCGTGGACCATGAAATTCTTTGACGCGTACACGGCTAAATATGGAGTCGAACCTGAAGGCTACGGCACATCATCCAGCTATATGGCCGTGTACGTACTAAAAGACGCTATCGAGCGTGCCGGGAGCCTTGATCCCGACAAAGTGGCCGAAGCTCTGGGGAAGACCGACATGATGGGGGTCTATGGGCGAATCCGGTTCGATCCGAAGACCCACCAGGTCATCCCGAGCAATGATCCGAATGAAGGTGCAGTCGGAACGATCTTCCAGTGGCAGGCCGGGAAGAGGGTTGTGGTCTTCCCGCCAAAAATCGCCGTGGGAGAGATCCTTCTCCCGCCCTGGATGAAGAAGTAATTCAGTGCCATTTTTCATGATTCCGGCGACACACTGCGTCCTTTCGGGCAGGGCGGATTGAGTGAGGTCGGCGTCCGGGGACTGTATCAGAACTCGAGACTGAGCAGCCGATTTGATAATTCCAGTTAGACTTCTATCTGTGGGAGATTGCTTCGTCGCTCCGCTCCTCGCAGTGACAGGTCCGGCCGTGTCATTGCGACTCCATTGAAAAATGGGGGAAGCAATCTCCTTCGACCGGAACACGTAGCCATGTTTGGGAAAAGATGTAAGAGATAGACGACAGCAGAGAAGTTTGTGGGGGTCCAGCCACCATCCCGTCTCAAGGGGGTATGGATCATTCTCTCCGTTTTCCGTCTCCCGTCGGACTGAGGCCACTCAATGGAAATACTCATCTACGGTATCATCAACAGCGTTCAGCTAGTACTTATGGCTCTGGGGTTTACACTCGTGTATGGGGTGAGCCGCCTGCCGAACTTTGCGCACGGAGCCCTGTACGTGCTTGCCGGGTACATGACGTGGTTGCTCGTGAATCGGGTCGGGCTGAACTATCCGCTCTCGATGGCGGTTGCGCTCGTGTTGACCGGGCTTATCGGCGCGGCGATGTATCACTTTATCCTTGTGCGTGTCCGCGGTATGGCAATCTCGGAGATCATCGCTTCGTACGCAATCGGACTGGCGATCATAGAGGGACTTCGCTGGGGAGGACTGAAGGGCGGCACCTTCACTCTCCCGTCATTCGTGGAAGGGAGCGTGTCCCTATTGGGTGTTTCGGTCGATTATCAGCGGCTTATCGTTGTGGTCGCCGGTCTTATTCTGGTGGCGCTTCTGTGGCTTTTCGTAAGCGGCACGAAGCTCGGTCTGGGGCTCAAAGGAATGGCCCAGGACGAGCAGGCGGCAATGACTCTTGGAATCGATTCTGACCGGATGGCAGTGGTATCCATGGCAATAGGGTCGGTCCTTGCCGGTGTCGCAGCGCTGGTACTGCTGCCCTTGGGGAGCATCGTTGTTGAGGCAGGGTATAGAGTGCTCATCATGGCAGTGGCTGTATGTGTGGTCGGCGGCCTGGGAAGTTGGAACGGCGCGATCCTTGCCGCGTTCATTATCGGATTCGCGCAGATCCTGACGGAGCGGTACCTGGGTGCCCATTATCAAATCGTGGTCGCGCTCCTCGCGATCATTATTACGCTGGTCATGCGGCCCAGCGGGCTGTTTGGACGGCAAAAGGAACTTGAGGAGAGGGTGTGACCATGTCCGTTGTGAAGCAGGACCGCCGCAAAGAGAGAGTGGATCGCGGAATCAAGGTGCGCACGGACGGTGTGTATGCTGTCTCCTCGTGGGCGGAGATCACTTACCTGCTCCTGCCGAGAATGGTGTTAATCCTCGGGCTCCTGCTGGCACCAGTCGTTCTGACCGCCTTTCCGTATTGGCAGCGGGTGCTCTCGCACATCTGCGTGTACGCGCTCCTCGCGATCGGGTTCGACTTTCTGGCCAACTTCGTCGGCTTGGTATCCCTTGGCGGGGGATTGTACATCGGGGTGGGTGCTTATATTGCCGCTCTCCTCAACTCCCACTACGGGTTGCCGCCTTACGTAACGGTGCCGGTGGCCACGTTGGCCGGGGCGGGATTATGCACGGTTATTCTCCTGCCATGCCTACCGCTGCGCGGGGTCTACTTCGCGATCGTGAGCCTCATGTTTCCGCTTCTTGCGCCGAGAATCATCGAGGCCCTGGACATATTCGGCGGCACTGACGGCATCGTAGGACTGGATGGGTTTCCCAGCGGATGGGTCGAGCAGTACCTGATGATTGGATGTGTGCTCATAGCGGTCTTCGCACTGCGTCGAATGGTGACCGAGGACGTGGGGCTGGTCTTTCGCGGGGTAAAGGACAACGATCAAGCCGTGAAAGCCTCCGGAATCGACATCACCACGTACAAGGCGCTTGGCGTATTTATCGCCGCTGTGTTGGGGTGTCTGGCCGGCGCGTGCCTTGCTCACATCTACATGTGGGCCGGCATCTCGCAATTCGGGCTCGACTACTCGATCATCCCCATTGCAGCGACAGTAGTGGGCGGCGGCGGCACACTGATCGGAGCAGTGATCGGGTGTGTGATCCTTGTGCCCATATCCGAATTGCTCCGCGATTTCGGCACCCTGCGTATTGCCGTGTACGCACTGATCCTCACCGGATTCATCGTATACAAGAGCGAAGGGATCATGACCTACGTTACTAGAAAATACGAGCAATTCGAGCGCTGGGTAGAGATTTGACAAGGGCAACGAACATGGAGCAGCCATGAGCGGTGAACCTCTCCTTCGTGTTGAGGGTGTCAGCAAGGCGTTCGGAGGCGTACTCGCATTATCCGCGGTGGACCTGGATGTCCATACGGGTGACATCGTCGGCATCATTGGCCCGAACGGTTCCGGCAAGACTACGCTTGTCAACGCAATTACCGGGTTCATCAAAGTGGACCACGGTAGGGTTTCGTTCAAAGGGCACGATATCACGAACTGGAAGCCCCACAAAATAGCGGACATGGGCCTTACCCGGACGTTCCAGGTGATGCGGCCTTATTACAGCCTGCCCGCGTTTAAGAACCTCATTGTCCCGCTTTTTTCGCGCAGGGCCAGGCGTACCGGCGGATGGCGCGGAGGCGGCAAGATGGGGAGCCGGGACACCGTCGCGGTGGACATTCTGGAAGAAATCGGCTTTGAGCGCGATTCGTACGTGCCTTACAAGGTGGCATCATCGCTTCCGACCGGCTATCTGAAGCGCTTGGAGCTTGCTCGCTGTTTGGCGTTGCGGCCGGAAGTGGTGATCTGCGACGAGGTCTTCTCGGGGCTGAGTATGAGCGAGATGGCCAGCATGGTCCCGCTCATCGAAAAGCTCCAGATGGAAGGGATCACGCTCATCATGGTCGAGCACCGGCTGCGTGAGTTGTTTCGGCTCGCCAACCGGGTAGTGGTGCTCAACTTCGGCTGCAAGATCGCCGAAGGAACGGCCGAGGAGGTGATGGCCTACAAGGAGGTCAAAGAGGCCTACTTCGGATCGGAGGAGGTTCTCACCTATGTTTGAGGCCAAAGGGCTCATGGTGTTCTACGAGAACATGCTGGCGCTTAACAACGTTAGCCTCTCATGCGGAGAAAATCGCATCATCGGAGTGTTCGGTGCCAACAGCGCGGGCAAGTCCACGCTCATGTATGCATTGTCAGGCCTGATTCTGGATATCCAGAAAAAGGAAGAGATGGCCGGTGGGGAACGCATCACGGTACGGGGCGACGTCCTGTATTTCGGCCAAAATATCAAGTCCATGAAGCCGTCGCACCGCGCACGGCAGGGGATCGTCCTGTGTCCGGAACGCCGTCGCATTTTCGTGGAAAGCACGGTCCTCGAAAATCTCAAGATCGGCGGATACCTTGCCAATTCGCGGCAGACTCAGGAAACCATAGAGTATGTTTTCACCATCTTCCCAGCATTGAAGCGCCTCTCCAAGCGACTCGGGGGATTTCTCAGCGGCGGAGAGCAGCAGATGTTAGCTATTGGCCGGGCCCTTATGGCACAGCCGAAACTTCTGCTTCTTGACGAGCCGCTCCTCGGGCTCAGCCCGGTGATTCAGTATCTTCTGGCGAAGGCTATCAAAGAAATCCGTGACCAACGAGGTATTTCCATTATCGTATCGGAACAATACGCTCGGCCGGTCATGCCAATCATCGATTACGGCTACATTCTGGAAAACGGCGCGTCCGTAGTGGAAGGAACCAACAAGGAACTCATGGATAATCCGGACGTGAAAGCGGCCTACTTCGGGTCGTAGGGCAACGTCACGGTGGAGGCGTTTGTGGAGTCCGAAAAAACGTTCACGCGCTTTGAACAGGCTTGCGAGAGGTTTCCGAATAACACCGCAATCATATTCCTGGGCGACCGGTTCAGCTACCGGCGGCTCAAGGAGATGGTCGACCGCTTTGCGACCGGTCTGACCGAGCTGGGAGTGGGCAAGGGAGATAGAATCCTCATCTACCTCTCAAACTCAGTGCAGTACGTTATCACCTTTCTTGCCGCGCAGAAGATAGGAGCAGTTGTCGTGCTTGTGTCGCCTATTTACACCTCGCACGAGCTTGAGTACATGATCAAGGACTCCTGCGCGAGGGTCGTGGTCTGCCACGACACGAACTACGGGTACGTCAAGGAGATCCTGGCGCGCACGCCGGTCGATCACGTGATCGTGACCAATCTGCTGGACCTGATTGCGTGGCCGAAGCGAGCCTTGGCTTTTCTCCTGGACAAGGCCCCACACGGGAAGGTACGCGGCGGTCCCGAAACCGTGCCATTTCGCAAGTTGCTCAAATCAGCCCCTAACCCGCCCAGCGTCGAGATCGACCCCATCAACGATTTGTCGTACATTTTGTATACCGGCGGGACCACGGGCTTTCCCAAAGGTGTGCCCGGCAATCATTGGGGGCACACGTCATACGTGAACGACATTTCCGATCATGTCTTTGCCGGCCATGTCCTCCACGGCAACGACGTATATATTGCCGTTAACCCACTCTTCCACATAATGGCGCTCGGGCTGTTCCTCGCGCTCGGGCTCAATCTCGGCAACACGACGGTGCTCATGCCCGTCCCGCAGGTAGATGCTATCCTTATGGCGATTCAGCGCTATCGGGTCCGCTGGATGCTCGGGGTCCCGACCCTGTATCGAATGATCCTCGAGAATGACCGTCAGGACACATACGATATCAGCTCACTTCGTTACTGCTACTGCGGCGGCGATGTCCTGCCGCGGGAGGTGCTCAGCCGGTGGAAAGAACGCACCGGGGTGACGATTTTCCAGGTCTATGGCTCCACGGAGGCGGGCCACGTGACCTATTCCCGCCTCGACGCGGGGGACCCGCCAAGCATGTCCATCGGCGTTCCTCTGCCTTCGCGCCGCGTCAAGGTTATCGATGCTGACACGCTCGAGACCGTCCCGATCGGCGAAGTTGGAGAACTTGTGGTCACGTCCGACCATACGGTTAAGGAATACCTCAACAAACCGGAAGAAACCGCCGCAGCGTTCATCCAACTGGAAGACGGCGTGTACTACCGCACAGGGGACTACGTCCATTTGGGCGAGGATGGGCAGATCTTCTACGTGGAACGCAGAGCGGACATCCTCAAACACAAGGGCTACCGGGTTTCGGCCTCTGAAGTCGAATCTGTGCTCCAAGACCATCCGGTGGTGGTGGGCGCGTGTGTAGTCGGCGTTCCGGACAAGAAAGTAGGGGAGCGCATCAAAGCCATTGTGGTGCTCAAAGACGATGCAAAGGGCGTCGGCGCGGCGGAACTCATCAACTTCTGCTCCGAGCGTCTCGCTTCGTACAAGGTTCCGTCGTATATCGAATTCCGGGACATGCTGCCCAAGTCCAAGGTGGGCAAGCTCCTCCGCCGGGAAATCCGCGACGAAGAGCGCCGCAAGATGGAAAAGGACAAAGCACCGGCCGCGTGATGCGAGACCGCCTTTGTTTCACTGTTCGGAAACGTTTTGTCGTTTAGCCAGTCGGTCGGCCTGCCACAGAGAAGTGTTAAAAATCTTCGCTATGAAAATCCCTTCCGGGGAGATTCCAGGGAATTGGTGCATAATGTGAAATGGTGTTCAGGGCGAGATGATTTCTAATGACATGGTAGGGGGCATACCCGCGTGTCTGCCTGGTTTGGGCGTACGCACGGACGCGCGCTAAGGTGCGTCCGCCCATTTTGAGCGTGATTTCGCTAAACGAGGGGAGACAAGCCCGGAATTTGCGGACATATCGAATGCGAGGCTCGATGAGGAGTAGGGCGGGTCTTAGACCCTCCCCTACCCGCGACGCTGGAATTGCGGGCAAGGATGCGATCATGCGGCTCCGTAATTTTCTTGGGGTTATTATGACCTAGTGCCGAGAAATCGCGATAAGTGGAGGTCTTGAGATAGTCTCAGAGAAGTGGTGCCCGCCTACGAAGAGGTGAATAGGATGAATAATTACGAAAGGCTGCGAGAAATCCTTCACAAAAACCCGATCGGCGCGCCGCCGTCGAGCGCGTTCGATGAGATCCTCCGGATCTTGTTCACGCCCGAAGAAGCGGAAGTCGCGGTGGAAATGACCTTTGTGCCAAAAAGCGTCGAGCAGATCTCGGAATCCTCAGGTGTTGCGAAAGAAAAGGTCGAGAGCCTGTGCGAGTCCATGGCAGCGAGAGGGGTCGTTTTCAGTCGGCGGAAGAAAGGACAAATGGGATATTCTTTACTGCCGACGATCCCGGGTCTATTCGAGTTTCCTTTCATGACCGGCGGCGGAACTCCGGTGCATGACCGATTGGCCAAACTTTGGACGGATTATCACGATGAGGCGCTCAACCTTGAGTTCGGAGGAACCAAAACACCGGTCATGCGCGTGATACCGATCGAGCAGACAATAGATGCGCGGTCCGAGGTGATGCACTTCGAGCTTGTTTCAAAGATGCTGGAAAAAGCGGAGACGTTCGGGCTGGCTCACTGTGCGTGCCGGATCAGTGTGGGTTCATGTGACAGGCCTAGGGGAACCTGCCTGATGTTCGACAGCACGGCCCGATTCCTCATCGACCGCAAGTTCGCCCGTGAGATTACCAAAGAGGGGGCACTGGAGGTCCTACGGCTTTCAGAGGAAGCCGGCCTTGTTCATACGTGCACAAACAGCCAGGATCGCCTCGCAGTGATCTGCAACTGCTGCCCGTGCTGCTGTATGGTACTGAGAGGATGGACCCGCCTCAAGAACCCCAACGCGTTCGCAAAGAGTAGATGGCACGCGTCCGTCGATGCTGAGCTGTGCGCCGGTTGCGGTACCTGCCGGGACGAGCGCTGTCCTGTCGCTGCAATTGAACTCATCGACGAGACCGCCCAGGTTGAGGAAGAACGGTGCATCGGATGCGGTTTGTGCGTGACTGCGTGCCCGGAAGGCGCTATGAGTATGGTTCCTCGAAAAGAGCCCGTCTTTCCCCCAGTCACGATTCAGGAAATGGGTATGCGCGTGTTAACGGAAAAAGGAAGGCTTGAAGAATACCTGTCGCTGAACAGGCGATAGCTGCGCCATCTTCACCGGATTGAAGGCGAATCCGAATCAGAGCGGGCTCGCGAAATCCATCGTGTAGCTCGCACCGATTATCCAGTTCCGTCGGTCCAGGACAAACGGCAAGGAGAAGGGATTTTCGGGTGAAGAATGCAGAATAAGCCATCCGGAAAACGCGATTCTCCGGTTCGCGAGAAAATCAGCCTCAGCTCAACGCGTACAAGTGTCCGTCATTGCTCCCGAAGTACACGACCCCGTCCGCAACCACCGGTGAGGATCGCACTTCGCCCTGCGTTTCGAACCGCCACTTCTCATAACCGCTTTTCAGGTCGATCGCATACAGGTGTCCGTCGTCGCTGCCCACGTATACGACCCCATCCGCGACAGACGGCGAAGAATCCACCGGGCCGCCGGTCCTGAATTTCCATTTGAGGGTGCCTCTTCGAACATCGAGGGCGTACAAAAAGCTGTCGGAACTGCCGAACAGCACAGTATTTTCAAACAGGGCGGGCGATGATCGGATCTCGTTCTTGGAATCAAAGCGCCAGAGCTGTCTTCCGGTTGCCGCGTCGACAGCGTAAAAGCTGTAATCTCCGCTGCCAAAATAGAACGCGCCATAATCCACGGCAGGTGACGAGTCCACTGGCCCAA
>JAIWNO010000035.1 GCA_020216785.1 Desulfomonile sp. | reverse complement strand
GAGTGTCGAAATGCCATTTTTCTACGCCGGTCTTAATGTCTACGGCGTACAACGAGCCGTCACGGCTGCCGGCAGCGACCACGGCTGTTTCAGGCGACTCCGGCGCCAGCGCTGCGGCCGATGCCGCGACCGGGCCCGCCGGCGATGACACGATGGGCTGCCGCGTTTCAAAGCGGGATTGGAGGCGGCCCCGCGTGTCCAGGACGTACAAGCTGCAGTCGTTACTCCCGAAAGTGAGGTACAGCGATCGGACCATGGGAAACGACGAATATACACCGGCAGGAAAGAAGAGCCGCGTGACCAGGGGAGACGAGGCTACAGCGTTTGTTGTCTTGAAACGCCATAGTTCCTTTCCCGTCTCCAGGTGCATCGCGTAGATGTAGCCGTCGTAGGAGCCGAAATATGCCGCGGTAGAATCCACAGCCGGAGAGGACACGATCCCGCCGCCGGCGGTAAATTTCCATTTCATCGCGCCGCTCCGGGCATCGAGCGCGTAGAAGGCGCCATCCCAACTCCCGAAACAAACCAGGCCAATCGGTTCCGCGACTACTACGGGAGAAGACATCACCGCTCCCCGCGTGCGAAATTTCCATTTAAGCCCGCCAGGCGAATGGACCCCCCTCGTGGGATAGTACCCGTTGCGGGCAGCGTTGGCCCTGAACATTTCCAGAGGCGGCGGTTCCCAGAATGTCATCTCGCCCCACCTATCATCAATGAAGCAGCAATCCGCATGGGAGCGTAACTCGCTCAGGATGCGCTCTCGATGAGTTCGAGAATTTCCTCGGTCTTTTCTTGTAACAGGATCTTGTCCTGTCTTGTCTCCACGTTGAGGCGTATTACCGGCTCGGTGTTGGACGGACGCACATTAAATCGCCACTTTTCGAATTCGACGCTCACGCCGTCCGTATAGTCGAACGCGCCTCCCTGCGCGCGGTAAACTTCTTCAATCCGCCTTAGGACTGCTTTTGAGTCAGCTACAGTACGGTTGATTTCACCGCTTACCGGGTATTTATCGATCCGGGCCTGCATCAGCTCCGACAGCGGACGGCCTTCATTGCTCACGATCTCCGCGAGCAAGAGCCACGGGATCATCCCACTGTCGCAGTATGCGAAAGTCTTGAAGTAGTGATGCGCGGACATCTCGCCGCCGTATACCGCGTCCTCGGTCCGCATCCGCTCCTTGATGAACGCGTGGCCGGCCTTGCTCATCACCGGGACCCCGCCGGCTTCTTTGACCATTTCAATGGTGTTCCATATAAGCCGCGGATCGTGGACGATTTTGGCTCCGGGATGGCGCTTGAGGAATGCCTGCGCAAGAAACCCGACCAGATAATAGCCTTCGAGAAAGCGGCCCTGCTCGTCAAAAAAGAAACAGCGATCACAGTCACCATCCCACGCGACACCCATGTCGGCCCTGGCTGCAAGTACCTCGGCGGCCGTCACGCCTCGATTCTCCGGAAGGAGGGGATTAGGAATTCCGTTGGGGAACGTGCCGTCAGGCTCGGGGAACATGGTGATAAAATCGAGCGGCAAATGTGGGTGGATTTTGTCCAGAATCGGACCCGCACATCCGTTACCGCAGTTCATCACCAGTTTGAGCTTGCGGAGGCCCTTTGGATCAACGTATCCGAGCAGATGCTCCACATACAGGTCTTCCATCGATCGGAACGAGGTGGAGCCTTTGCACGGCGATGGTTTGAAGCTTTTGTCAAGGATGATGCCCTCAATGTCTTTCAGGCCCGTATCGCCGCTAATAGGCTTCGACTTCTCCCTGACGAGCTTCATCCCGTTGTAATCCATTGGGTTGTGGCTCGCTGTGACCATGATCCCGCCGTCAAGGTCGAGATACGAGGTGACGAAGTAGATCTCCTCGGTGGGACAGAGTCCAATGTCAACCACGTCGCAGCCGCTGTCGTTGAGCCCGCGGGCTACCGCCTCGAGCATCGCCTGACTGGAGAGGCGGACGTCCTTGCCGATACACACTTTCGATGGAGAGAGCCACGCAGCGTAGGCCTTGCCGATCTCGTAGGCGAGTTCCTCATTCAATTCATCGGGAATGCGGCCGCGAACGTCGTACGCTTTGAAGCACTTCAATCCCCGTATCCCTGAAGCTGTCATAGCCGAATCCTTTTCCGCAGATTTCAAAGAGAGATGCCGTAGTGTCGCATATGTGCGGGGATGCTTGCAACAGAGAAGCGCAGTGCTGTACAATGAATTCATTGAGCTATTGGCGGGGACCGTTGCTGAAGGCGCAGTGAATCGGCTGGTCTCTAGTGAGGGCCGCTTGGCAGTACGCAACAAAACGACGCGTGGTGGGCAGCCACGATGTTATACGTCTGGGTTGCGAAGCACCAAGAGGCTTCCATCCCGGGGCTCAACGCTGAGTTTCTGACTTGATTGATCGGGGCCTCTTACGCCTTCGGCGCTCGACGTGCTCGGAGCCCCCATTCGATAAAACCGTCAGCGTTCTTGTCCGCGGGAACCCAGAGGCTTCTCCTCCAGCACAGCTGAACAGTATTTGCACAACTTCTCAGTGCGGGGCTGGTGGAGGTCACGGAAAAGTGCAGTCCCGGAGCAGACTTCCCCGCATGATTCGACAATTTACCGCAGAGCGGCCGTCAACTTTCACCGAACCCTCGACAATCACGTCCCGTTCAAAATAAACCGGACCGCACACCTCGAGGTACGCGGCTTTCACCATCGAAATGGATCCGGGATCTTCGAAGCGCGACTCCATGGCCATAGCGGAATTGAGGAAATCAGGCGCGAAGATCACCCGAGGACGCAGAGGCAAGCCGGGAGGACGCGCAGGGTTCGGCTGCAGACGATCCGAATCGTCGAGCACGCAGGCGTTTGACTGAAGGACGAATAGGTCCTCGACGCTCTTGGTCGGGAAGAATCGGTCCCTACTTACTCGAAGGCCCCGCGCAGTGGCGAAGGATCCGATCGCTGCGCCCATCGCGGTTTCGAGCTGAACTACTTCGGTCCCTTCAATGACCTTGTGGTTTTGAATGATGGGTAGACGCAGGCTGTCCTCGGCGAGAGCGCGTGCCATCGAAACCAGATCGATCCAGATATTGTTGGTGTTGAAGACCCGAAACCGGTGAATATCCATGAATTCGTCGCGCTCGTCAGGATTTACCTGAGCGATCTCGAGTAATTCCAACGCGCCGTCGCGCAGGACCAACGTCCCACCCTTGCGATCCTCTTCGGTCCGGTCGGTGACCTCCATGAGAAATTCGATCCCGTCTCGTTCGATCAGCCCGAGTATCCACGGTTCGAGCACCGCAGCGAGATTGTCCATGTTAGAGATAAACGCATATCGTTTGCCCTCGGCGAGAAGCTCTTCGAGTAAGCCGCTCTGTTGGAGGCTCGTGTAAACGTCTCCATGGCCCGCGGGCGCCCAGTCCTCGTCCGTGCCGGTCTCCAATGGCTCAAGGGTTTTCTCGACCAAGCGCGGCGCTTGGTGCTGGATGAATGTCTTGACCGACACGGGCAATGCGCTCACCAGGTCCATGGTGGGTTGATGAGTGAAAAAACTGTTCATGAGGACAAGAGGAACCTCTATCCCATACGCCCTCCTGAGAGCGCTCATCTGTCCAGCAACGATATCGAGGAAGGTGCGACCGTCCTTGGCGACGATAATCCCTTTCGGGACTTCTCCGCCCATAGTGGTGCTGCGCCCGCCGTTCAGCTTGATGACAACGATTTTGGACAGGAGACTTCGGCCGAGTTGCGCAAGTTCTTTTCTCTGAGCCGGGTCTGCCGCGGTCTCAAGAATGAATTGCGAATCCGGTGAGGACACTGAATGTAGGGGTATATGTGCTCCGTGGCCCTCCCGCACATGCCGCACTCTGCGAAGAAAGCGATCGATCTCCGCGGGGCCGATACCGCGGAATTTCATCTTCTGTGTTATCCGTTCTTCCGAACGGTTCGGTCCCATGCTGCCCCCAGGCCAGCAGTTCCGACGGTCCGTCCTCAAGCCAAGGACTCGGTACACTGTTTCCTAAATACGATCACACGTTTTATAGCAGTTGCCAAAAATAATTTCCGATTGATTTCTCCAGGATGCCGGGAGGTCTCCGTTCACTTCGAGCGACGCAAGGCCGTCAAATCTTCGTTCACGGGACCTCCCGACACCCACCAAAAGACCTGCGATTCGGTCAGAACTTTTGGCAACGCTATAAAAGGACAGTCCCTCGTGAAGAACTGTAACCCGTCATTCACGCGCAAGCGGGAATCCAGACCTTGCGATACCTCGATAATATCCCTGGATGCCCGCTTTCGCAGGAATAACGCGTTGGAAATACCGGCACAGAATACACCACCGTATTGGGGAAATCGTGTACTCAGCTCTCCTCAGACTTCTTTTCCGACAGCTTCTTCGCCTTCTCGATCAATTCCATCAGAGAGGTCATCTTCGGCGTAGGAGGTTTGCAGAAACAATCACGATACTCCTCATCGGTCAAGCTTTTCCTGAAATACGCCTCCACGTCGAATCGGCCGGACCAGCATACAATCGTGCGAAAGCAAGGCCGGTGCACGCCTTCGACGCGGCAGTAGCCGAAGGTCACCGGTCCGCCGAGTCTCGGACAGCGAATCGGCATTTCATCGAGCTTTGACGGTTCATTGGACACAGTCATGGCTTTCAACAAATGCTTACCTCGACTCGTCTGTTGTTGACAATTAAGCCGAGGAAGCCCTTCTCTACTGCAATAGGCTTCCTCGGCATTTCTGCTGGATCGATTCTGAAATACATTTATAGCAGTTGCCAAAAATAATTTCAGATTGATTTCTCAAGGGTGTCGGGAGGATTCGTTCACTTTGAGCGACTCAAGGCGTTGAATCTTCGTTCACGGGACCTCCCGATACCCGCCAAAAGAACTCCGATTCGGTCAGAACTTTTGGCAACTGCTATACGCAGTCGTCAACGACAGGCTTGGGTAGGGGCGGGTCTAAGACCCCCCCCTTATGGAATGTCGTGTTATTCAGCGCGCCCACTCTCCTCGGGGCTCGGACAAGGTAGCCTCGAATCGACCCTGAGGAGTTCGCGCGTCAGCGCTTCGGTTTCGGCAAAGGCTCGATAGCTTTCAGCGCACGCTCGATTTCCGCCTGCGGGAACTCGTGATCGGAAAGCTTGCCTTCAAAGAAAGCCGCATACGCGCCGAGGTCAACGAGTCCGTGTCCACTCCAATTTACGAGGATGGTCTTTTCCTTTCCTTCTGCCTTGGCTTTCTTGGCTTCCTGGATCACAACAGCGAGCGCATGGCACGTCTCGGGCGCGCTGATGAATCCCTCGGTCCTCGCCCAGGTGACGCCGGCCTCGAAAGTTTCGAGCTGCTGCACTGCGCGCGGTTCGATCAGACCATCGAGAACGAGCTGGCTCACGAGAGGCGCCATCCCGTGATACCGCAAGCCTCCCGCATGGATCGGTGCAGGGACGAAGTCGTGGCCAAGGGTGTGCATTGCGAGTAACGGCGTCATCTGCACCGTGTCGCCAAAGTCGTAGGCAAACGGGCCTCTGGTCATGGTGGGACAGGACGCGGGCTCCACTGCGATGATATCGACCTTTTTCCCTCCAATTTTGTCAGCCACGAAGGGGAATGCGCATCCGGCGAAATTACTCCCGCCGCCCGCGCACCCGATGACCACGTCAGGGTAATCGCCCGCCTTTGCAAGCTGTTTCTTGCACTCCAGGCCGATAATCGTCTGGTGGAGCAGCACATGATTGAGCACGCTCCCGAGGGAATACCGCGTCGCAGGACGCCCCGCAGCTTCACTGGTGACCGCGTCTTCAACGGCTTCGCTGATGGCGATACCGAGGCTCCCCGGAGAATCGGGAAATTCCGCAAGGATCTTCCGGCCCGCTTCGGTTTCGGGGCTGGGACTGGGAATGCAGGAAGCACCCCACGCATTCATCATCAGACGCCGATAGGGCTTCTGATCATAGCTGATGCGGACCATGTAGACCTTTGCCTCGAGGCCGAACTGGCTGCACGCAAAGCTGAGCGCGCTGCCCCACTGACCCGCTCCCGTCTCTGTTGAAATCCGCTTGATGCCGAAAACTTTGTTGTAATAAGCCTGAGGAATCGCCGTATTGGGTTTATGGCTTCCAGGAGGGCTCACCCCCTCATTTTTATAATATATCTTTACCGGGCAGTTCAGGTATTGCTCCAGCTTCACAGCGCGGTATAGCGGAGTAGGCCTCCAGATTGTGTACTTATCCAGTACCGGCTCAGGGATGTCGATCCACCGCTCCGCGCTCACCTCCTGCTCGATGAGGTTCATTGGAAACACTGGGGCGAGGTCGTCCGGGCCCACCGGCTGGCCCGTCCCGGGGTGCAGCGGCGGCTGCGGCGGGTTCGGCATGTCGGCAACAATGTTGTACCACTGCCGCGGGATTTCGTCTTCGTTGAGAAAGATCTTCACTCCCATAACGATCTCCTTCCTTTGTTGGGACTGGAATGGTTTGCCGCCTCCGAGCCGACCGCCAGCGGCGACACCACAGACCTATGATCGAACGCGAGGGCCGCGTCCGTACCAGCATCATGATATGGGCAGTATGGAAGACGGCTGCCGGCGCCGTCCCACTGCAGTGATACCGTATCGTCGAGGGAAAGAAGTCTTGATCATTGTATCCGCGAGAAGCGCTTCCTGCAATATTTTTCCAGATTGGCGGTTATCCGTCCAGGTATGTGGAACCAAGACACCGACCTTTCATTCTCTTCCCAGGCCACTGTGGTCTTCGTCCGCTCGACGGACGACCCCTTACCGGATTTGGCTTCCAGGCTGCGCTGTGGGGGCAAGTTCGCAGAGAGTAACGCTGCCGTCGGGTCCAACCCCGGCCAGGACCATACCGTGGCTCGTGCCGAATTTCATCTTTCGAGGTTTGAGGTTCGCGATGACCGCGACAGTCCGGCCTAAGAGCTGTTCCGGCGAGTATGTCTTTTTGATTCCCGCGAATATGGTGCGTACTTCGTGTCCGAGATCCACTTCCAGCTTCAGCAGCTTGTCTGCTCCCTCTACGTCATGGGCAGCGACGATCTTGCCGACTCGGAGGTCCATCTTGGCGAACTCTTCGATGGTGATCTCTTCCGTGGAGAACGGCGGCAGCTCAGAGACCGCCTGCAGGGCAGCGAGGCTGCCGCGGCTCGCTTCGATAAGCTTGTCGAAAGCACCGGGTTCGAGGCGGTCCATGAGCTTCTCGAAGAGGCCGATCTCGCTGCGTTCCAAATTGAAGACCGCGTCGCACCACATGAGGTCGCCGCAACCCAGCAGCTCTTCCAGCCTGCGGCTGTAAGACGGTAAGATCGGCTTCAACAACACCGCGGCGACCTTGATGCAATTCACTGCGAACGTGAGGATGTCTCTTGCTCGTTCCGGGTCGGCCTTGATCGCGGACCAAGGTTGGCTCTGTTGGATGTAGTTGTTCGCAAGGTCGGTGATGACAAGCACCTCCCGCGTAGCCTGACCGAACCGAAAATCGAGATAATGCGCCCGTGCGCGATCGACCGCGGCGAGGACTTCGGGGATCAACTCCCGCGCGTCGTCGGGAATTGCGCCGATTCTGGAGTCGAGCCGCTTATTCAAGAAGCCGAATGTGCGGCTCACAAGGTTGGTGATGTTGTTCACCAGCTCGGCATTGATACGTGTGACGAATTCATCCGCGTTGAGGTCAAGGTCGTCGATCGAGTTTCCCAGCTTAGTTGCATAATAGTAACGGAGGCACCACGGTGGGATGAATTCCGCAAACTGACGCGCGGTGATGAACGTGCCGCGACTTTTGGACATCTTTCTGCCGTCGACGGTGAGAAATCCGTGCACGTGCACTGCCGTAGGAGTGCGGTAGTCTGCGGCCCGGAGCATTGCCGGCCAGAAGAGGATGTGGAAGTAGGCAATATCCTTGCCGATGAAATGATGGATCTCCGCATCGGAATTGGAATGGATCCAGTATTCTTCGACGGAGCAGTCTCCACGTGTGTTGCAGTAATGCTCGGTAGCTGCAATGTACCCAATGGGCGCGTCCACCCAGACGTAAAAAAACTTGTCCTCTTCGCCGGGGATCTTAAACCCGAAATATGGCCCGTCTCGCGAGATATCCCAGTCCTGAAGCCCTTGATCGATCCAGCTCCGTACGAATGCGTGAGCTTCTTCCTGAAGACGGCCCGGCTCTGCTGCCCACTTCACAAGGAAATCACGGAAATCGTCCAGACGAAAAAAGTAGTGTTTCGATCTCCTAACCGTCGGCTGTGATCCGCAGATCGCGCAGCGCGGGTCCACGAGGTCTGTGGGCTGATATGTTCCGCTGCAGACCTCGCACACGTCGCCGTACTGGTCGAGCGCGCCGCACTTGGGGCAAGTTCCCCTGATAAAGCGGTCGGGCAGGAACCTGCCGCACTGTTCACAATAGGACTGCTCGATCTCACGGGAGGCAATGTGCCCTTTTTCCTTGGCAGCCAGGTAAATCGCCTCGCAATGGCGGCGGTTCTCGGGAGAATCAGTGGTGTAAAACTCGTCAAAATCCACTTCAAACCGGGCAAAGTCGTTCTTGTGGCGCTGGTGGAAATGTTTGACAAGCTCTTCCGGCGTAATGCCTTTCTTGGCAGCGTTGATCTCGATGGGAGTGCCGTGAGCATCCGACGCGCACACATATATGACATCGCGTCCGATGAGCCGCTGAAAGCGAACGAAGATGTCGGTCTGGATGTACTCGACCAAGTGGCCGATATGGATGTCGCCGTTGGCGTAAGGAAGTGCGCTGGTAACGAGGATCTTGGACAAGACATTCTCCCGGGCATTTCTGCCTCATTTGCGACGGCTTTCGGCGTCCGGCTGTCTGGTTCCGTGCGCGCTCAAGCCGGACAGCACTGTGTAGAGCATTCCGGTCACGCGAAATAGCCCGCTTGTCGGTGCCGCTTGCTTTCGGACGCCTCCGACGAGAAACGCTCCCACGTTGATAGTGTAAACATCAGGTCGCGGTCAAGCGAAAGGTCTCCGAACGCGCCGGTACTTCTATGGCAGACTGGAAAGCCTGCCTTACAAGGTGCATTGCAATCCTACGATCCTTCACGAATACTCGCCGGCGCGAGAGCGGATCAATGGCCGTTAGCACGCGCCGGGTCCGGCCGAGGGTACTCCGGCAGGATTTCGAGGGCTTCGAGGTAGGGGTCCTTTTCCGCGCCGACCTTGAAAACTCTCGCCCTCATAACCACGGTCTCCATTTCCTTGAACGTATCGAGGACTGCGGCCTTTTCCTTGGCGATCCAAACCTTGTTGAGAGTGATATAGCTCATACGGTCCGCTATAATGAAATTGACGTAATCGTCGCCAAGAGGGCAGGGGAGATCTCCTTTCTTGAAATAGCGAACCGAAATGACTACTTTCTTGTCTAAATAAATATCGGCTTTCTCGGTGAGTTTTACGATGGTCAGATTTTCGTCCAATTCGCGGTAAATACCTCCTCTGGCGAGTCTCGCGGCCGAGCATGAGGCAGCGAGGAAGCAGGCGAGGATCGCGATCAGAGCCATTGTCAAGCGCAGGGAGGACATGAGGAATTCTTTCGTGACGAGAATTGCCGGATCGGTTATAATAAAAAAAATTGAGGGGTGAAAGTCAAAAAACCCTCCACCGCTGTGTGTGTTATCACAAAGACTTGCCTTCGGTTGGGGTTTCGTGTAAGAGCAAACCATGGACGCGATGAGGGCCGACTGCCTCGCGGCGGATCGGTCGCAGGGTGCAGTCGATTTGACAAGGTCGTGTCCAGATGGTAAGAAGCTGGAAACAGAAGCCTCGTAATGACTATGATCGGCTTCATGACCGGCATCCACGAATCCCGTCGTTGACTTGACACATTGTGACGGTCGGCGGAACCATCCGCCGACAAATCGGCCTGGGAAAGACTGGGGGGCCCGTAACAGTCGCACCCTGACGCGGTCGTAGACAAGCTCTTCGCATCCGATCCTCTGACGAAACGTCGGGACGTTACGTTTCACGTCGTCCG
>JAIWNO010000034.1 GCA_020216785.1 Desulfomonile sp. | reverse complement strand
AACAAGATCAGTGGGGAATCCTATGGCGCGGTGTATGATGACGCCGGCCTATGGACGCCTAGCCGGAAAGATATTGACACGGGCATTACGAATAATATAGAGCGATCATCGCTCTGCGTTCCTCAAGAGATACAATCTCATGATTCCGAAGAATCGGGGGAAGAAATTCCCCAACAAAAAACCGGCCCATTCACAGGGCCAGGAGGTTAGTGCTTTGGAAAGGTGTAAGACCTGCGGACGGCAGTACAACGTCGTCCAGACCATGACCTATTCTGCCTATGGGTACTGCTCGTGGGAGTGCCTTATGAACCACACGAAGAACCCCGGCGGCCAGAGCAAGGTTCAACGTAGGCTCAACGGGCACCGGAACGTCTCCGGTCACCGTACTCGGCAAGGTTAACGCGAGAAACCCAGCACGAGGCTGACATACTGCCCTGCCATTGTTTTTCGGCGCAACACCGAACGCGCATTACGAACAAGCGGACAGTTTCAGATCATGTAAAAGCGATCCCACTTCGAGGGCGACCCTCTTGCAGTACGGAGAGGTATATCCCCGCTGTGGTAGACTATTCCCATGATCTGAATTGGAATGCGCTCAGCCAAGGGCCGGGAAAGGACGGATCGTTTTGCCGACCGACGCCGGGTAATCGTCCGGGCCCGGACAAGTCGGGTGGGGCCCCGGCGATTCGAGGAGAAAGCCGTGGAAGCTGTAAGAATCAACGCCATAGCGGATCAGGTCGAGCGCGCGCACCGCGATTTGGCGAAGATTACCGTCGCGCTTCTCAAGGGTACCCCCAGCGCGCTCGGGACTAATGACGTGCTCGAGGCTTACCCGCTGCTGGTAAGCCTGCAAACGATCGAATCGCTGCGCGCTGCGTCTGCGTCCGCGCAGACTCACGAGGAGGCGGAACGCGCTGAGCGTCTCATGTTTGCGTGCATGGACCTGGCAATCGAAGCGGAAACCGCACATCTGGGCGACATGATCAGTTTCTTTACCCAGCGCGCATGGATGCATGTGGGTGCTGAAAAGATCTCCGCGCTCGATGTGGTGCCCTGGATCCAATCCCAAGACGATTTCGCCAAGCGTGAAGAAATGCGCAAGGAAAACAGCATCTTCCTGAAGGCGATCGTAAACAAGCCTCTGGCGGAGATCCTGGATACGACCATTCGTATCGTCACCGACCGCTTCGGCTTCAGGGGGTTCGCAGACTATTGCGAGGCCAAGAAGCAGGTTTCCTTTGACGAGGCGGCCGCCCGGTTCGAGCGATATCTCAGCGACACCGCCGAAACTTACGTTTCCGCGATCGCTCCGTGGGTCGAAGAGAAGATCGGCAGGCCATTCCGCGACTTGAGTCGTTACCACGCGCTCTATCTGGTCCGGATCAGCACGTTTGACGAGTATTTCTCTCAAACTCGGCTGGCGGATGTTGTTTTCGGCACATTTCGGATGCTCGGGTTCGACGCGGCTACGCGCTCGGACGTGACGGTGGACATGACTGCCGAGTATAGGCGCCGTCCCGACGGCATATGCGTCGGCGTGGAGATCCCTGGCGATGTACATGTCATCATGAAGCCGGTCGGTGGACTTATCGACTATGAAACACTTCTGCACGAGATGGGGCACGCGTTCTTTCTCAGCCATTTCGCTGCAGAGCTACCGCTTGAATTTCGCCGCCTGTACCGTAACGGCGCGTTGGACGAGACGTTCGCGTTTCTTTTTATGAACCTTGTCGAAAACTCCGCTTGGCTCACCCAAATGGTAGGACTACCCGAGGATGCCACCCGAGAACTCAAACGGCTCTTCCGCATAAAGAAGCTTTGTCTGATTCGGCGTTACATGGGGAAATTTCTTGCCGAAAAGGAGCTGCACGAATCCGGCGACATTACCGATCACCGGCCGTATTGCCGACAGTTGGGCAAGGCTACAGGATTCGTGTACGAACCTCAGGGATACTTGATTGACATGGAGCCCAATTTCTACAGCCTGGACTATCTGATGGCATGGGAAGGTGCGGAAGCGCTACGGACATGTCTTGAAGAGCGTTTCGGAGAGGGGTGGTTCGCGTCGCTCCAAGCCGGCGACTTCCTCCGGCGGATTGCAGCTGCGGGGCGGAGAGACAAACTCGACGGCGTGCTGATGACACACTGCGGCGAGCCCTCTCGGTTCCCGGACTTTTCCCGGGGTTGATTCCAGGCTTCCGATCGGTTATACACGCTTTCAGAGAGATTTGTCTTCCGGAGAGAGCGTGAGTCCCCTCCCCAGGACAGATTTCGGCGAATGGAATCTGCTCAAGAACACGCCGTGGATGATTCTGAGCGACAGCGCATGTGAGTAGAACTTATCACGCGACGCGGAGTCATATTTTGAAAAATGAATTCTTGATATAATTACTATGTTGACCCGCAAGGACCGCAGGAGAGATGCCCGTAATACCGATTAAGGAATATGCCGATTCCGATGGCCTCTACGGCCGTGTTCAGCAGCAGTACGCGCATTTCGACGGGATTACGCTCGAATCCGGAGTTTTTCTCGGGCCGCTCACCGTGGCTTATGAGACGTACGGTCAGCTTTCCCCGAACAAAGACAATGCCATTTTGGTGCTCCACGCGTTGTCTGGAGACGCTCACGTTGCGGGAATTGATGAAAACGGGCGGCTCGGCTGGTGGGACGCAATGATCGGCCCCGGCAAAGGAATTGACACCAACCGGTATTTCGTCATCTGCTCCAATTGCTTGGGCGGCTGCAAGGGCACAACCGGCCCGCCGAGCATCAATCCGGAGACAAGTAGGCCGTACGGCCGGCAATTCCCACTAATCACCATCGGGGATATGGTGAGGGTGCAGGCCATGCTCGTGGAGCATCTCGGTATCGAGCGGCTTCACAACGTTATTGGCGGCTCGATGGGCGGCATGCAGGCCCTTGAGTGGTCGGTGCGGTTCCCTGACAAGGTGCGTTCCGCTGTGGTGATCGCAGCGACCGCGCGGCTGTCGCCGCAGGGTATTGCGTTTAACTGGGTGGGACGCAACGCGATCTACTGTGATCCCATACGGTGCTCGGACGGAAGCGATCGGAAAGACGCGTGTGAGGATACCGGACGCGGGCTCGCAGTTGCCCGGATGATCGGTCACATCACCTATCTGTCCGAAGAGACGATGGAAGCCAAGTTCGGTCGCAAACTCCGCCTGAAAGACATGGACGGCTACCTGTATAGCCTGGGTGAAAATGGCGTCGAGCGCGGTGAGTTCGAGGTCGAATCGTACCTCCGGCATCAGGGGAGTTCATTTGTGCAACGATTCGACGAGGATTCGTACATTGTTATCACCAAGGCTATCGATTACTTCGACCTGGAGAAGGAGACCGGCGAGCTGAGCGAGGCGTTCAAAGGCGTTCAGGCGAAGATTCTCGTGATCTCGTTCAGTTCGGATTGGCTGTATCCGACATCTATGTCGATGGCAATTGTGCGAGCGTTGCTCAAGGTGCACAAAGACGTCTCGTTCATCGAGCTGGATTTGCCGTACGGACACGATTCGTTTCTGGTAAACGCGGGTATTCCGTCGATGACAAGGATTGTCAGGGGGTTCCTCCAAGGTGTGCGCTGAGGTTAGAAAAATACGCTCACCGTTTCACGAGTTTGCCTTCGGATTCAACGTGATCGTGGACCTGATCGAGCCCGGTACACGTGTGCTGGACTTGGGTTGCGGTACGGGGACGCTCCTGCAGCGGCTGAGAGACGAGAAGAACGTAGAAGTATGCGGCGTCGAAGTGGATCAAGAAAAAGTGATCCGTGCTATTGAGCGTGGAATTCGCATCCTGAGGTTCGACCTGGATGAAGGACTGGACGACTTTCCTGATCGAAGCTACGACTACGTGGTTCTCAGTCGAACCCTCCAGCAGCTGATGAATCCGGGACGGGTTGTCAGAGAAATGCTCAGGATCGGGGCAAAGTCCATTATTACGTTCCCGAATTTCGGACACTGGAAGATCGCGGCCCAGTACCTCCTAAGGGGACGCATGCCCCTGCACACGACCCATCCCCATCCATGGCACAGGACACCGGATATCCATCCTCTCACGATCGAGGATTTCCGCGATTTCATCAACCGGGTGGGAGGAAAAATCGAGCACGAAATTCACATTATCGGCGATCGGCCCCGCACGCAAATATTCTGGGCCAATCGACGCGCGGAATGGGGATGCTGCCTCGTTTCCGCAGCATGAGGACCGCTCACGAGGTTCTCTGACCGTGCGCTCAAACCGGCTTTGCATGTTGCCTTTTGCGTACGGTTTTGTGTAGATTGTAGCCAAACCCTATTCAGAGCGAAACATGGCGACGAAACTGCGCGTCGAAGGTGAAGAGCGTACGTGCATTCTCTCGGAAGAAGCCGATTTTTTCAGGCTCTCCATGATCCGGAGCGACCTGGCGACCCGGCATGTGGAGGACTTTCTGGATACGACCGTCGAGTGGCTCAGCACTAACCCGGAGAAAGGGATTCTCATTGACTTTAAGGGAGTGAAGTCCATTAGCGAGGATTTTGCCGCTCACCTCCTGAGATACTACGAGGAAATCAAAGCAAGAGGATTATACGTCCGGTTCGTGAATGTGGCGCAATCACTGGAATCTTCTGTTGACGCGTCGAATATCACGGTCGTTATCTCGCCGGATTTCTTGCGAGATGACAAACCTCACTTGAGCGCGCGGGAAATCCTCCAGGATCTGGCAAATAACGTTACAGACCGGGAACTGATGGTAAAACACGGCTTGTCAGAGAAGGGTCTCAAGAGTATGTTTCGGAAGCTGCTCCAAAAGGGCCTCATCACCAAGACAGCCCTTGCCAAGCGGTGGGGCGGCTCCAAGCCCTCGATGATCGTACTGAACAACGAGGGCAAGTCGGCCGGCAAGATCAGGATCGACCCCCGCCAGGCCGTGAAAGACATTTTCGGCAATATGTCCAACGCTCAGATCATGAAGAAATATAAACTCTCCGAACGCGGGCTGAACAGCCTTCTCACGAAGCTCCACAAACGCGGCCTCATTTCGACGCAAACTTTCACAGCGAGAACACAAGCCGATTCTCACTGACCTCACATCAGGAGAAAAGAGGCGGACGGCCTCGACAAAAGACTTGGTTCAAGGTCGTACCGTTTACCGGGAACCGCACTCGAGTAAGCATCGGCAACGGAGGCGGCATGCTGATCAGATCTTTTGAAACGCAAACGAATGCTTGACGATGTTGCCTGATCAATAATAAAATAAAAAATTTACCGGTGGTTCCGGCAGCGAGGGGTCCGAATGATCAGGCTTATCAAAGGTTTCCACGACATCCTCCCGGAGGATACGCCCAAGTGGGATTTCCTCGTACGTACCGCCAAGGCTACTCTTGAGGCTTTCGGCTACCGCGAGATCGTCCCGCCAATAATGGAACGTACTGAGCTGTTTGCACGAGGCATCGGCGAACTCACGGATATCGTCGAAAAAGAGATGTACACTTTCGAAGACAAGGGCGGCGAAACTCTGAGCCTTCGACCGGAGGCCACCGCAGGCATCCTCAGGGCTGTGGTGGAGCACGCGTTGCTGCGTCAGGACCCGATCCTCAAGCTTTACGCCATCGGTCCCATGTTCCGCCGCGAGCGCCCTTCCAAAGGGAGGTTCCGCCAGTTCTTCCAGGTGGACGCGGAAGTGCTCGGCGACGACTCGCCTCAAACCGACGCAGAGACCATTCTGGCCGCGTATTGCATCATGGAAAACATCGGGGCTCAGGGCCTCATGATGGAGATCAACTCCGTCGGCTGCCCTGTGTGTCGCGCGACGTACCGGGAGGTCTTGAGAAATTATCTCGAGCCACACCTGAGTGTGCTGTGCGATGACTGCCGGCGGCGATACGAGCGCAATCCGCTGCGTGTGCTGGACTGCAAGGTGGACCGCTGCGTAGAGATAGCCGCAAAAGCGCCGCTCATCAGCAACCGCCTGGATGAGTCGTGCCGCGAGCATTTCGACGCGGTGAAACGATCTTTAGAGCTGGTCGGCGTGCCTTTTCGCGAGGAGCCTCGGATGGTGCGCGGACTGGATTACTATACGCGCACCGCGTTCGAGATCGTCCACGAAGAACTCGGGCGCTCGAAGGCCGTTGGAGGCGGCGGGCGATACGACAACCTTATTAAGGAGCTTGGCGGACCGGAGGTTTCGGGCATCGGCTTCGCGATCGGCCTGGAACGGCTGTCAATGGGTATACCCGATGATGACCCGCGATTTGCCCGCTCGATTGACGTGTACGTTGCCCCCGTGGGCGACAACGCGCTCAACGCGTGTTTTACCGTCGTCAATGCATTGAGGCGCGCAGGCCTGTCGTGCGAAGCGCGCTACACAGCGAAGAGCCTCAAGTCGCACATGCGTGCGGCCGACCGGTGCGGGGCACAGCGTGTGATCATGATCGGCGAAGACGAGCTCGCTCGCAACGAGGCTACCGTCAGGGACATGACCACAAAGGAGCAGACGCCGGTTAAAATGGACGAGCTGGTGAACTTCCTGTTAGGAGAAAAGCGTTGAACATCGACTCGTTGGATGGATGGCAGCGAACACATCTTTCGACCGAACTTTCGGAAAAGGACGTAGACGTCCATGTGATCCTCATGGGCTGGGTGCTCCGACGTCGCGACCACGGCGGTGTGATCTTTGTGGACCTCAGGGATCGACGCGGCCTGATTCAGCTCGTTTTCAACCCCGAGTATTCCCCGCAATCACATGCTGCTGCCCACTGGTTGCGTGCGGAGTGGGTAATTGCTGTGCACGGGGTGGTGCGCGCTCGTCCGGAAGAGTCCCTCAACCTAGACCTGCCGACCGGCGCGATCGAAGTATTCGTCGATGAGCTGAAAATCCTCAACCGGTCCGAAGCGCCCCCGTTTCCGCTGGATGAGGACGAGGCGCCGACCGATTCGGTACGGTATCGGTACCGCTACCTGGATCTTCGCAGGGAGAAAGGGGCCAGACAGGGTCTATATATGCGCCACCGCTTCCTGAGCACGGTTCGGGAGTTTCTCAACAGCGAAGACTTCATCGACATCGAGACACCGTTCCTCACTGTGAGCACACCCGAGGGGGCTCGGGACTACCTGGTACCGAGCCGGGTGAGCCCAGGCAGCTTCTACGCGTTGCCCCAGTCGCCGCAGCTTTTCAAGCAGATCCTGATGGTGGCGGGCTTCGAGCGCTATTACCAGATCGTCCGCTGCTTTCGCGATGAAGACCTGCGAGCCGACCGACAGCCGGAGTTCACTCAAATCGATCTGGAAACCTCTTTTCTTGAAGAAAGCCGGATCATCGACCTGATCGAGCGCATGATGGCCCTTGTTTTCAAGCGGCTGCTGGAAATGGAACTTCCGATTCCTTTTCCGAGACTCACTTACGATGAGGCGATGCTCCGGTTCGGTATTGACAAGCCCGATATTCGATTCGGCATGGAACTGGCGGATGTCTCCGAGATCGTCCGCGGGTCCGGTTTCGGAGTTTTCCGAGAGGCCCTCGAGAACGGCGGCATCGTCAAGGCCCTCAAGATCGAACGCGGGGAGCGTCTCTCCCGCAAGGATTTGGACGACCTCAGGGATTTCGCCGCAGTGTACGGAGGCAAGGGCGTCGCGTACACACGCATCAGAGACGGTGGCGAATGGCAGTCGCCCATTGCCAAATTTATGTCCCCCGACGAGCACGCTGGTATCGCAGCAGCAGTCGGCGCTGTTCCGGGGGATGTGATTCTCTTCGGGGCCGACAGCCCTGTGGTCGTGAACAACGTGTTGGGCAACCTAAGGAACAGCCTGGCTGCAAAGCTCGGCGAGGTCCCTTCGGGACAATTCCGGTTTCTATGGATCACGGAGTTCCCCATGTTCGAGTACGACGAGGATGAGAAGCGGTACAAGTCCATGCATCATCCGTTCACCTCGCCGCGCATGGAGGACCTGGACCGTATCGAATCCGACCCGGCGTCTGTTAAGGCTCGATCGTACGACTTAGTGCTCAACGGCGCGGAAATCGGCGGAGGAAGCATCCGTATTCACCGGAGTGACATACAGGAGAGAGTGTTTGCCGCGTTGGGGATCTCGTCCGAAGAAGCGCGGGAGAAGTTCGGCTTCCTCATGGAGGCGCTGCGGTACGGCGCGCCGCCCCACGGAGGTATCGCCCTCGGTGTGGACAGGATTATGGCAATCATCACCGGGTCGGAATCGATCCGCGATGTGATTGCCTTCCCAAAGACCCAAAAGGCCACATGCCCGCTTACCGGTGCTCCTGGACCGGTCACCCAGGAACAGCTCAAAGAATTGGGCTTGAGAATAGTAAAGAAATAGAAGGAGCCGAAGGATGGCCAAATTTGACCCGAAAAAGGGCGTCTTGTACCACGAGTTCAACAAGTTCAACAAGGAACGCTCTCTCCGTGAGGTCTCGGAGCCGAACCTGCTGCGCAACATCTTTCCGTACACCGAAGTGCCCAAGGTGGATTTTGATTTCGCCATCCTTCCGATCAACCCAGCTCGGACGTTCCTCATTACTGATACGACGTTCCGCGATGGGCAGCAGGCACGGCCCCCGTTCACGGTAGACCAGATAGCCAAAATCTACGATTTTCTGCACAAGCTTTCGGGGCCTCGCGGGATTATCCGGCAGTCGGAGTTCTTCCTCTACACGAAGAAGGACCGTGAGGCGGTCGAGCGCTGCAAGGAAAAGGGCTATCAATATCCCATGATAACAGGGTGGATCAGGGCCAAGAAGTCGGACCTTAGTCTCGTGCGGGCTGCAGGCTTGAACGAGACCGGTATACTCACATCGGTATCTGATTACCATATCTTCCTAAAGATGGGCCTCGACCGTAAGAAGGCCATGATGAAATACGTCGATATGGTGCGCGCGGCCATTGAAAAGGGGATTATTCCTCGGTGCCATATGGAAGACATCACCCGGGCGGACATCTACGGCTTCTGTGTGCCCCTGGCCCAAAAGCTCATGGAGATTCGCGAGGAGTCGGGGGTCGATATCAAAATCCGTCTCTGCGACACGATGGGGTTCGGGGTGACTTATCCAGGCTCGGCCTTGCCGCGCAGCGTGCCTAAGCTTATTCGCGCGATGATCGACGATGCCAACGTACCGGAAGACCTCCTCGAGTGGCACGGACACAACGATTTTCACAAGGGACTGAGCAATGCCACGCATGCATGGCTCTACGGCTGCTCAGCCGTGAACGGCACACTGCTGGGCATCGGTGAGCGTACAGGCAATACGCCCATCGAGGCGCTGGTTATCGAGTACATGTCGCTCAGAGGCCAGGCGGACGGAATGGACCCGAGTATTCTGAAGGACGTGGGCGAGTACTTTGAGCTGGAGCTGGGGCACGTAATCCCGGACAATTACCCCTTGCTCGGCAAGTCGGCGAACGCCACGAGCGCGGGCATCCATCTGGACGGCGCGCTCAAGAATGAAGAGATCTACAATGTCTTCGACACGACGCGAATACTGGGTCGGCCTCCGGTGGTAAATATCACCGACAAGTCGGGTCTTGCGGGGATTGCCCACTGGATCAACAGTCACGTGGATCTGCCCGCGGAGGACAAGGTCGACAAACAGCATCCCGCTGTCACGAAGATCTACGAAGTGGTTATGGAGCAGTACGATCGAGGCCGGGTCACGGCAATGTCCGACAAAGAAATGACCGCATTGGTGAAGCGTTACATGCCGGAGCTGTTTATCTCGGACTGGGATCGTATGAAGCTGATCGCGAGGGAGATGGCCTTCAAAATTGTCGAGCGCTTTGTCGCCACTCCGCCGATGAAGTCAGGCGACCCAAGTACGATGGAGAAGGCTATGCGCGAATTCATCAACACGTATCCCTTCATACAGTTCTGCTACGTGGCGGACATGGAGGGCACGAAGATCACCGACAATATTACCGACATCACGTACAAAGCCAAGTACGTGGAATTCAAGCCGCATGAGGATTTCTCCGACCGGGAGTGGTTCATCAA
>JAIWNO010000029.1 GCA_020216785.1 Desulfomonile sp. | reverse complement strand
CGGAATGGAAAAAGAGATCTCGGACCGCATTTTTGAGCCATTTTTTACTACAAAGGAACAGGGGAAAGGAACCGGTCTTGGCTTGTCAATGGTCTTCGGCATCGTGAAAAGCCACGGTGGACACATAACGTGTCAAAGCAAGACCGGTGCAGGCTCTACCTTCAAGCTTTACTTCCCTGTTTTGATACAGGAACCGGTGCTTGAACCGGCGACCACCGTGCAGATGGCCGCCGGCGGAACGGAGACGCTTCTTCTCGTGGAGGATGAGGATGCTGTTCGGACGCTCGGGGCCGAAATGTTGAAAACGGCCGGTTACACCGTACTTACCGCAGCGAACGGCCGAGAAGCGCTGGAAATCTATCGCGACAAGAGCGACTCGATAGCCTTGGTGATTTTGGACCTGATCATGCCTGTGATGAGTGGCGGCATGTGTCTCGAAGAGCTGCTCAAGATCAATCCGAACGTCAAGGTCTTGATTGCAAGCGGCTATTCGGCTGATGGACCGGCGGAAGAAGCTCGCGAAAGCAAGGCCACGGGGTTCCTCAGCAAGCCCTTTGACCTCAGAGAAATCCTGTTGGCAATAAGGAAGAGCTTGGACAGCGTGTGATGCGACGACCGATACCTGCTATCGGTGCGAGGTCAAGTTGGTCCTCGCTGACACGAGAAGTTTTCACAACGAGATATTGATTTTTAGAGCATCTTCAAGCGCGGCGAGCGCAAGATAGTATGATGTGGCGCCAAAGCCGGAAACTGTGCCGATGCACGCGCCCGCGGTAATCGATCTGGAGCGGAACTCCTCGCGGGCATGAATATTGGAAAGGTGGACTTCCACGGTGGGGAGTGCAACGCCCGCGATCGCGTCCCTCAGTGCGACGCTCGTGTGGGTTAGCCCGCCGGGATTGATGATGATCCCGTCCGCCCAGCCGGCCGCGTCATGGAGTGCGTCGATGAGCGCGCCCTCATGGTTGGATTGCAGGCACCGAACCTCAATGTCGTTCTCACTCCCTCTCCGAATGAGTTCTGCGTCTATTTCACTCAAGGTGACGCGTCCGTAGATCTCGGGTTCTCGTGTACCGAGAAGATTCAGATTCGGACCGTGAAGAACGAGTATTTTCATGTGGCGTGCAGCTCCTCCAGGACTTCTGCGAGAAGATTGGGGCTCACCTCGCAGCCATGTCGCACGGCCCCAATATCCTTGACCAGTACAAAACGCGGCTGTCCGCCCCGGTTTTTTTTGTCCGTAGTCATTGCCGCCATGAGCGCCGGCGCCTTCACTCTGTGTCTGATGGGCAGACCAACATTAACGAGCAGGGATTCGATCCTGTCCGGCACGTTTGCATCGCATAGCTCCATCTTGCGGGAGATCCGCGCCGCTGCAACGAGTCCTACAGCCACCGCGTCACCGTGGCGTAGAGCGTAATTGCTGCACTTTTCGATCGCATGGCCGACGGTATGCCCGAGGTTAAGCACTTCGCGCAGCCCCTCTTCGAATGGGTCTTTTTCCACTACATCAATTTTTACGCGGACGGAACGCTCTACCAGGTCAGCGCCGAGCGCCGGAGTTCCGACGGCCTTTTCCAGCTTCTTGAATTGCTCACGATCGCCGATAACCGCGTGCTTGATCACTTCGGCCATGCCGGTGCGGATTTCGTCTGTGGGCAGCGTGGCGAGCGTCCCGGTATCCGCGACTACGAAGGCAGGCTGTTTGAACGCGCCGACAAGGTTTTTGCCCTGGAGGAGGTCCACACCGGTCTTGCCGCCAACCGACGCGTCCACCATTGAGAGCAGGGTGGTGGGGCACTGAATGAAAGCGACCCCTCGCATGAATGTGGCCGCGGCGAATCCGGCCAGATCTCCTATGACCCCCCCGCCAAGAGCGACCACCGCGCCGCCTCTGTCTAATCCACCCTCGAGGAATTGCTCGAAAAGCGTTCCCACCGTTGAGAGCGTCTTATGCTCTTCGCCCGCCGGCACAACACAAGAAAACGGCTCGAAGCCCGCGGCTCGCAGCGAGTCGAGCACCCTTTGCAGATAGAGCGGAGCCACGTTTGAGTCGGTTACCACCACAATTTTCGGTGTAAAGCCGCGGTCCGCGGCCATAAAACCGAGGATGTCGAGCGCTCCAGTGCCCAGCACGATCGAGTAGCCGCCCTTCGACGGCAGGGCGAGGCTGAGAAACTTCGCTTCGGTCGGCGTCGCAGCCGCAATACGACTGACTTTGTCCACGACCTGTTCAACACGCATTCGGCTCGTATCCACATGAAACGGCAGGGAATCGTACACGGGTTTGCGCATCCGGAGCAATTCGCGTGCACGCTGACGGCGTGCCTCCCCGCGGAGCAAGGGCCGTGAGTCGTCCCCAGCCATCCGATCGAGAAGCGCGGCTTCGTCACAATGCAGGCATATGACTAATCCTGCTGAAGTGAGCAGCTTCCGGTTCTCGGAGTCCAGAGTCATGCCGCCGCCGGTGGCCATGACCAGTCCTGTTCTTGAAGCCAATTCGCGACAGAACTGCTTCTCCACAGCCCGGAAGTAATCTTCCCCGCGGGTGGCAAAAAGCTTCGAAATGCTCATGCCGACTTGGCGCTCAATCTCGTGGTCGCTGTCTAGGAAGACACGGCCAAGGGAATCGGCCAGCATCCTGCCGACCGCGGTCTTTCCTGTGCCCATGAATCCGGACAGGATGATGTTCCTTTCCGGCGGAATTGGCGGTGCCGCCTCACGGTTCATCGAAGCCGAACCTCCAGGGCACGTTGTCCATAGGCAAGTCATCGAAGCGGGCGGATCGAAGACGAGTGAACCGAGGGATCATCTCACCGACGCTGTCGCCGCCGAGCTTCTCGATCAAGGCGTCGGCCAGCACGAACGCCACCATTGCCTCGGCAACCACCGCGGCCCTCGGGACGGCACAGATATCGCTGCGCTCGTACGTGGTGGAGACCTGCTCTCCCGTGACCAGGTCCGTAGTGCGGATCCCGCGCAGGGTCGTGCTGATGGGCTTCATGGCAGCGCTGACGAGTACAGGTTCGCCGTTGGTGATGCCGCCTTCGATGCCTCCCGTGCGGTTGGAGGTTCGCCTGAGGCGCACTGCCGAGCCGTTCGCCGCGGGAATGATTTCGTCATGGACCGCTGTGCCGCATTGGGCCGCATTCTCAAAGGCCGATCCGATCTGCACACCCTTGATCGCCGGAATGGAGCCGACAGCAGCCATGAGTCGGGCCGAAAGCCGGCGATCCCAATGCACGTGGCTGCCCAGTCCCGGTGGAACGTTCGCTGCCACGCACTGGAATGTCCCACCGAGCGTGTCTCCCGCTGCCGCTGCTTGGGTAATGACCTCCACCATGCGGGCCGAAGCTTCCTCGTCGGGACATCGCACGGGGCTCTGTTCAGCCCGAACGGAGAGCTCAAGATGGTCCGCGTCGCCAGGAATGTTGATTGCCTCCGGCCCGATCGAAAGCACGTACGAGCCAACTTCGATCCCGAAGCGCGCGAGGAGCATCTTACACAATGTGCCCATTGCCACGCGGGCCGCGGTCTCTCGCGCGGACGCGCGTTCCAGGCCGAGGCGAAGATCGCGATATCCATATTTGACTGCCGCGTTGAGATCCACGTGACCGGGGCGAGGAATCGTCATCGGTGGAATGTCACGGTCTTTCCACGCTGCGAAGTCCTTGTTGATGATCACCATCGCCACGGGAGCGCCTGTGGTGTGGCCCGCCATCACGCCGCCGGTGATCCTGACTCGGTCGCGTTCGATGGTCATCCTACCGCCGGATCCTTCACTTCTTTGCCTTCGTGCAAGCTGCGCATTGATTTCAGAGGCCGCCACGGGAATTCCCGCGGGAAGACCTTCAACGATAACCGTGAGTTCCGGACCGTGCGACTCGCCTGCGGTGAGAAATCTCAACATGGGACCGGGACCTGTTTCATGATATCCACCGGCCCTGGGAGGCCTGTCCAGGTGCTGAATGAGCGGGCAGCTTGATAAATGAGCATGCTCAGACCATTCTCCGCTCGGATGCCTTGAGCGCGAGCCTGCTGCATGAGCCTCGTGCTCGGAGGATTGTACACAAGATCATAGACGAGGCGGCATCGAGGCATTGCCGCGTCGCGAGGCCACGGTGAATCATGCTTCCCGCTGTGCATCCCCACCGGCGTTGTATTCACCACAAGGTCAAATCCGTCATTCGATGCGATGAGTTCCTGAAGTGGTCTCGATGCTGCCTCTACATTACTATTCACCGAACGGATACATTCCGTCAGCGACGCTGCGGTCGATTGGTTTCTCCCGCAAATGGTGATGCGAGCGTCGCGCTGGGCGAGGGCAAAGGCGATCGCCCGTGCAGAGCCGCCTGACCCGAGAATCAGCGCCTTGCACGTGGCCGGATCGAAATCCATGTCCGCCAACGAGTCCAAGAAGCCGCTCCAATCTGTATTATCACCGTACAGTCGGCCGTCTCGCACCACGATGGTGTTGACCGCGCCGATTTGAAGGGCCTCTGGCGAGACGTCGTCGAGCAGCGGCAAGACCCGTTCTTTGTGGGGGACGGTCACATTGGCGCCCCGAAAACCAATGCCGCGAAGGCCTGTGATCGCCTCATCCAAGTGAGCGGGGGCCACCGGCAGCGGCACATACGTCCAGTCCAGGCCAAGGGCCTCAAACGCCGCGTTGTGCAGGGAAGGGCTCAGGCTGTGGGCCACAGGCCAGCCGATCACGCCCACCACGTTGGTTGTTCCCTTCACCATCGGAGGTCAGCCCCCAACCCTGCCATTATTTCGGGGAAATGCGGAAAAGAATCGTGAATCACATCAGCGCCTTCCACCACCGTTTCTCCGTCTGCGATGAGTCCGGCAATGATAAGGCTCATGGCGAGTCGGTGGTCGCCCCTTGCATTGACCTTTGCCCCGCGAAGTCGTTTCGGGCCCTTGACCACAAACCCGTCGGCAAGGGTCACCATGCCCGCTCCCATGCGATTCAACTCGTCGGCCAACGCATCGATCCGGTCGCTTTCCTTAAGACGGAGTTCCTTAGCGCCGGAGACTGTGGTGATTCCATGCGCTTGAGTCGATACGACCGCGAAAATGGGGAATTCGTCGATCATGCGCGCCACAACCGATCCTGAGACGCCGGTCCCCTGCAAATTACCTGTGCGAGCAGTCACCGAGCCGGTAGGCTCCCCGTTGGATTCGCCCACGTTGCTGACAGTCAGGTCGGCTCCCATGGACTGGAGCACTTCTATCAGACCGATCCGACCGGGATTTAAGCAGAGGTCCTCGACAGTAACCTGCGCATCGGGCAAGAGAAGGCCGGCAACCAGCAAAAACGCCGCGGATGAAGGATCGCCCGGAATACGCATATCCAGTGGGGGTAGGCGATCCGTTCCGTCGGGCAACGTCACCATATGCCGGCCTTTCGCGTCTGTGTGTGAGTCGAGCGGCAGGCCCATGCAGCGTAGAAGTCGTTCGGTGTGGTCGCGACTCGCATGAGGCTCAGTCACGGTGGTGCTGCCCGAAGTATAGAGACCGGCGAGCAGGAGAGCCGATTTCACCTGCGCGCTTGCGACGGGCAATTCGTGGACAGACGGCACAATGCGCGAAGGTGAAAACGACAGTGGGGCGTTGCCGTTTTCGGTAATAATATTGGCTCCTTTGCTTTTCAAAGGCTCGACAACGCGGTCCATGGGACGCTTCCTCAACCGGTCGCTTCCATCCAGTATGGATTCGAATGATTGGCAGGCAAGCACGCCGGCCAATAAACGCATGGTGGTGGCGGATCCGCGGCAGAATAGAGGCCGGTCGGGAGCGACGCATCCGCGCAGTCCACGGCCGCGTATGTGCAGATCGGCCGTTGCGGCACCTTTTTCCCGAGCACCGTCGATCGTAGTAATCTCCACTCCAAGATCGCGTAAACAGTCGATCATCGCGTCGGTAACACCCGCGGCAAGGCAATTGCGGACCGTGGAGTCTCCGTCCGCCAGTGCGGAAAAAAGGAGGGCCCGGTGAGACAATGACTTGTCGCCCGGCAACCGGACCCTCCCGGACAACCGCCGCGTGGGTCTGACGATGAGAGGAGAGCTAGGGCGCATTGGGGATCACCGCCTTTTCGGCGGCCAAATCCAGCGGAAACATGCCCAACCGGCGGTGGCGCAACGGTGTCAGCAGCTCCAGGAGGCCGCTTTCATCCTCTTCTTCGAGGAGCCTGCTCAAAACGGTCATCTGGCGGCGGGCCTTGCCAAGCATTTCGAGCACGTTCTCACGGTTGGTGGCGAGTATATCCATCATCATTACGATATTGCCTGCAGCAACCCTCGTACTGTCACGGAAGCCGCTCGCTGCCAGTTGCCATACCTCGGGCAGGTCGTTCGCTGTGTCTTCGGCGACCGCAACGAGAACCGTGGCCATGAGATAAACAAGGTGACTGATGCACGCGACTGCGCGATCGTGGCGATCCGGACTCATGGACATGGGGATCGCTCCGACGGCCAGGACCATCTCTTCGACGAGTCGGAAAGCGGCGGCGGTGCTTTTGGCAGAGGGGGTAAGCGCCCACACTTTGTTTTGGAAAAGGTCGGGATCGGCCGCGGCAAGGCCGGAAACTTCCTTGCCGCACATCGGATGGCCGCCCACAGCAGAGATCTCCGCGGGGAGTCGGTCAAAGGCCCCAACGATCCCGCCTTTGGTGCTACCCATTTCGGTAACGACCGCGCCTGGCTTCATGAAGGCGTGCAAGGCCCAGATCTGTCGTTGGATCGTGCGAACGGGGGCTGCAAACACAACGAGGTCCGCGTCGGAGAGCAGCAGTTCCGGATTCGTTCCTGCCTTGTGCGCTGCCTTGGCTTTGACGATCTCCTCCGCGTTGGAAGGCCGCCGCGTAAGTGCCCGGACTTCCTTGCAGGCATGGCCCTTGACGAGGGCCATCCCCAGGCTGCCCCCCATGAGGCCCATTCCCACGATTGTGACAACAGCTTCTGCGAGCCGCATCTAATGCTCTTCCTGCTACATGTACCGGCCGACAGCTTCAGCGACCGGTCGCAGGTCGTCCATGAGCTGCTGAAATTCTTCGGGCCGGAGGCTCTGGGCCCCGTCAGAGAGGGCCTTTTCCGGGTCGGGATGCACTTCAATCATCAGACCGTCCGCTCCGGCTGCTATTGCCGCACGGGAGACCGCGGCCACGTACTCCCGCTTTCCCGTGCCGTGGCTGGGATCCACGATGACCGGAAGATGACTGAGCGATTTCAAGACCGGGATGGCGTTGATGTCCACGGTATTGCGGGTATGAGTCTCGAAGGTGCGGATGCCGCGCTCGCACAGAATGACCCGCGGGTTCTGGTGGCTGAGGATATACTCCGCCGCGTGGAGAAACTCGTCGATAGTGCTCATCAGACCGCGCTTGAGTACCACGGGTTTGTGAGATTCGCCGACGGCATGGAGGAGGGCGAAGTTCTGCATGTTCCTCGCGCCAATCTGGAGCACATCCGCGTACTGGCTGACCAACGGCACCTGTTCGGGCGCGACTACCTCGGTAACCACCGCCAGGCCCGCGACGTCCCGCGCTTCAGCAAGGAGTTTGAGTCCATCCTCTCCGAGCCCCTGGAAACTGTACGGAGAGGTCCGCGGCTTGAACGCGCCCCCGCGCAGCGCGACAGCGCCCGCCTTTTTCACCGCGAGAGCGGCCTGAAGAATCTGGTCTTTGCTCTCCACAGCGCACGGGCCGGCGATCATGATGATCTTCTTTTCTCCGATTTTGGCGCCGTCGATGGAGAAGCAGGTGTTTTCCTTCTTGAAGTCGCGGCTGGCGAGCTTGAACGGTCCCAGGAGCGGAACCACCCGCTCGACACCTTCGAGGGATTCGAACGTGTCCGGAGACTGATCGTTGTTGTCTCCCACCACGCCGATGATCGTGCGAACCTTCCCCCTGGAAAGATGAGGTTGCATGCCGACCTCCTCCACCCGCGCCAGCACGCGGGAAAGTTGTCTCTCCGTTGCCTGCTTCTTCATGACTATCACCATGGTCACCTCCAAAAAAAATGCGGAGCGCTTGCTCCGCATTTTTTTTCTTTATTCGCTGTCAGATCAGCTTAGAGCACGCGCAAGCACCTCCTCGGGGGCCCAAAATAATACCACCAAAAATAACGGAAGGCTACGCTGTGCATGTCAGAACTGATCATGGTACACTTCTTTCTGTGACCCTATTGAGTACAGCGAATCGGGGAGTCTGTCAAGAGGATTTTCAAAGGCAACGAGAAAATAATGGGAAAGCCGGCTCCTGGAAGCGGTTTGGAGAGAGGGGATGCGGAGGGGTCAAGTGAGCGCCGCCGCAAATATTTTCAATAACCCGCAAGACCCCCCTCCCAGTCTTTTGTACCATTGGTTACACCGTACCACGTGCCTGCATATTTTCGGAAGGTCTGCCCTTTGAGTGGAGTTGCTCTGCAAAACCCTCGTCGAGGTTGCCGTTTGGGGCCAACATTCTGTATGATACAGCCCCGGGGGCACGGCCACATGGAACCATCCGGGAGTGCTCCCACAGGGCTGATCATGGGTATATTAAGGAAATGTCTGAAAGTCGTGCCACTTGCCTTATGCCTTCCCTTGTCGGCAGCATTGCGCGTGACTGCCCACCCCCCGCAAGACCCGCCGCCGCAGTGTTCCCCGTACCGCGTGGCTGTCCATTGCTCGCTAAAAGTGCTCCAACTGTGGCACAACGGCACGCTCATTCGAGAATTCCCCATCGAGTGCGGCAAGGGCGGTGTCGGCAAACAGCGGGGCGGTGACCACAAGACCCCGGTGGGTGACTACGAGATTTCGTGGATGGCGTCGCGAAATTCCGCCAAGGGACACCGAATCATCGACGACAAGAGCTGGTGCAGTGACAACAAATTCTACTACGGCACCACCGGCCCGCTGCTTGAGAAGCTCTGGACGAACTCGTACGGCGGCGACCAGGCGACGGTGCTGAGCATCAACTATCCCAACGCGAAAGAGCGGAAGATGGGCTACACAGGTACCTGTGTCCATATCCACGCGGACAAGCACCTGGTGGACGGCGCGCTCAAGAAATCCTACGGCTGCATTCATATGTTCCCAAAAGACGCGATTGAGCTTTATGAGATGGTTGACGTCGGGACCCCTGTGAAGATCTTGCCTTAGTAACCCTTTTTTACAGGTGCCAGAATTCTCCTCCGATTGGCCGAAAGATGCCGTCACCCCGGACCTGATCCGAGGTCCAGTCTCTGGATTTCCGCCTTCGCGGGAATGACGGTGGAAATGCCTCTTATGCTGTCGCCTCGGCATTCTGTATCTCGTGTGGCCAAAGGGACATTATCATGGGCAACTGCTCTATGAAGGTCGGTTACATGCCTGGCGCGTCTTTTACCAATGCATCATCAAATCAGCAATACAGTCGTTATAGCGCACCTGCGTGTGCGCCCTGAAAGCCGGGCCGACACGTGGAGACTGTCTCAAAACTCGGGAGAAGTTGAAAATCGTAGCACGATCGAGTCTGGGATGCGCCTTTGTCACCCTCACCCCAGCGATGAAGGGCGAAAGGTTGTTAGGGGCGGGACATGGCTGTTTGTTTTGCAGGAGAGAGGGGCAGGGACGGACGAGGGCAATGCTCCGCCCTGTTGATGGAATGACCATCAAGGGAGCGAGGCCCGATCATGGGTGCGTACGAAGGGGGAAGCCGACCGGAGCGCGACGGCGGTCAAGAGGTATCGGGACAGAATCTGATTTGGATGCGTGCGTACATGATTTGCCGGAGAGCGGCCTTGGTAAGGGAGGCTTTGCGCCAAGCCTCCAAGAGACGATACGCGAGGTTCTTGAGTGCACCCAAGGCCTTGCGCTCCGCTCTTCCCAGGAGGCTTCCGTTGTAGAGAAGTTGAGTGATGGTATGGGCAATCTGCAGCAGGTAGTAAAATATCTTCGCTGCATTGCAGCAACGAAGAGTCAGCGGCCAAAGTGCATCTCGGGTGTTCCCCTTGAAACGTTTGGGTTCCCG
>JAIWNO010000174.1 GCA_020216785.1 Desulfomonile sp. | reverse complement strand
ACACGCTCGCGCTAAACCCGACCAGGTTGTCCGCATTGTGTGAGGGCTTCATCCGGTCCGGCCTGTTCCAACCCAAGGGGCGCTTGAGATGGCGAGGGTTCATGAGGGCCGACGAGGCCAAGCCGGACCTGCTGAGACTCATGAAGCGTGCCGGGTGCATGCAAATCGGAATTGGCGTTGAAAGCGGTTCCGACAGGATTCTCGATGGAATGAGGAAAAACACCACTGTTGAAATAAACCGGCTCGGCTGCTCTCGCATCAAAGAAGCAGGACTGGACCTGATCGTCTCATTCATGATCGGCATCCCCGGCGAGACTGAGGAGGATATCAGGGCGACTCTCGAGTTCATTCGGAGCTTGCAGTGCAATGCCAAAGCATGCCTTGGATTCACGCCTCTGCCGGGGAGTAGTTTCTACAAAGAATTCACGGAGAAAGGCCTGCTTGACAAACGGTCCCTGGATTGGAGCTCTATCGGCTCGTACCTCCGTCCCCGAAGCGATTTCTGTCGCGTGGACCCCGTTCGGCTGACGGAGCTTTTCTCGGAAGGCATGGCCCTGGTGGCGAACCCCGGCCGTGTCTTCGTCCATCATGACGTGGCGAGCCGCTGCCGGTCGCTCGTACGCCAAGTGCGAAAAGACCGCGATGTGGTGGTCGTCAATTCTGATCGGGATTTGACGCGGGTCAAAATGTCGGACCGGCTCGCAAACGCCTGGGCAAAGGTTTCATGGACGCGGTCCGGACAGGCGCGCTCAACGACACAGCACGATCCACGTGCACTATTGAAAGGTCCGGTCAAGGTGCTCGGACTCGTCCGAAGGCGTCTCTTATAACAGTTGCCGAAATTCTTGTCCGATTCGCACGCCGAACCTCGTCATTCCTGAGGAAGCAGGAATCCTGTTGTCTTTCCCGGCTTCCCGCTTTCGCAGGAACAACAACAGTCTCCTCTGGCCGGGTGTCCCTCGGACAGTCGGTTATTATTCTCGGCAACCGCCATAGGGCGGCATTGATCGCTTCGGGCTCGAAGCGGCTCGGGAACCCACAAAATCAGTGAAGGCCGGCCTCCATGCCGGCCATTTCGATGTCACCCGGTTAACCGCGGATCCGAGTCAGACCGCCGTACTCCGGTCGGTTCCGATCCCTCCACTCCTGAAAACCGAGACGCTCTTTCCTGTCGCTCTTCCGCCGCCCTGATCTTCTCCTTGTGTTTCCTTCCCCTGTTCGCTGCTTCTTCCACTTTAGCGAGCATTTCTTCGAAATCGGGAGGCTTCAGGACGTAATCGAACGCGCCGAGCCTCATACCCTCGACCGCCCCGCCAATGCCGGTATGGTTCGCCAGCATGATGACTTCCACGAGCGGGTAGACCTTCTTGATTTCCCGGAGGGCGTCGATGCCGTCGACACCGGGCAGTTTCACGTTGAGGAGCACTACTTCGATATCGGGATGCTCATACACACGGATGAGGGCCTCTTGAGCGGTATGCGCAGTATAGACCTTGAAGAGTCGAATTCGGAAGCGATCCCCGATTCCCTCCACGAAGGCTTTGTCGTCATCAACAATGAGGAGCTTAGCGGGCGGCATAATTACTCCCTCTCAGAGGAGAAGGTGGCCATGACCTGCCATAAAAAATGCAAAACCTGTTCCATCAGTAGAGCCTTTCCCCACATCACCCTATCCACTCCTTCCGAATCTTCCCCCATGTTCGTGTCTCAATGAGCATTGACATGGCTTTCGATGTACACCGAACGCACATCAGGATCACTTCTGCGAACGCGTACCGCTATCGGAAGGGGCCTTCCGCTCGAGAATGCCGGCAATATCCTGGACCATCTTCCCCCTGAAATGATGGAACGCCCCGTCGTTGGCCATGACCATATCGATCTGACGAGTGTGCATGATGAGGTATCCCAGCATCATTAGACGCGATTCCATGAATCCTTGGTCGCCGCCATCCAGCCGCGCGAGCACGCTGTCTCCCTTGATCTCCACCCGAAAGCCGTATTCCTCCAGTATACCCCCAATCAAAGCGGCCCTCAGCACGCGCCTCCGAAGGTCCGCAGCTCCCCCTTTGAAATTGAAGCTGACATAGTTCTCCGCTGCTCGCTCACTCACAAGTGCTTCCACTGTAGAGAAGTGAAACCCGAAGCGGGACGACAGCGCGCAGAAATTCCGTGACAGCATGATGTAATTTCGCTGCGCGTACGGCGAGCTCATCGCGGGATCGAGCGCCGGATTGGCAGTGGCCTGCACGAGTACCGACATGAACCCCCGAGCATCGACCGGCGGCGGGCCGGCCCACGGGATCGCGATTACCCCTTCCCAGAGCGCACGCATCGGAATCGACACGATGTCCTCCAGGTTCACAAACCTTTCCTGCACATCACGGGAGAAGCCGTCATCCAGGTTGATGACCCACCATTGCATCGGAACACGGTAAACCAGTTGTTTGCTTGACCGTTCAGAGAAGTGATGTTCTTTGCCGAAATCGAACATCTCTTTGACGGACTTCTCGTGCGAAAAACGGGTAATGTCGTGCAGCGTCTCACACTTGCGCGGGTGAAACTCGGGCGCGTCAGGGTCCAGAAGATTCAACGGAACGATGTGCGAGGCGGCGCGTTCCAAGGTCGCCAACACCGGGCTTCCTTCCATCAGGTTGCGTTTGGTGTCGACAGCGGCCAGCAGGGACTCGATCCTCCCTTCGTACACGGCATGGCCATCCGCGTCGACCGTGATTATTTCGCCTTCCCGAAGCAGGTCGGTCGCGCCGGAGAGGCCAAAAAGGCCCGGCACTCGGAACTCGCGGGCAACATTGGCCAAGTGCCCGACCGGGCCGCCCACTTCCGTGACCACCGCCGACGCGCGATTTAAGAGTGGAGCCCACCGCGGGAGCGCCTGAGCAGTGACAAGCACTGCTCCCTCCGGAAATCGGAGCCTATCCACATCGCTTCGAACGACGAACACGGGACCCACGCCCACTCCGGGCGAGGCGGTGGTCCCCCCTGAGGCGAGCAGTGCAGCATCAACAGTCCGGCGGCGCTCCGTCTCCTTGGGCGCAGTGGTGGACTCCCATTGCGCCAGCGCCCTGCATTGGAGCAGATAGATCGAACCGTCCTTACCCACAGCCCACTCAATGTCCTGAGGCGTGCCATAGTGCTCTTCAAGTCGTACCGCCATATCGGCCAGTTGCAGCACCTGTTCGTCAGTCAGTGAAGGGGCATCGCTCCTCTCGCCGGTGAGGTCCATACGGCAGACGCCTTCGTCCGGATAGCAGACGAATTCACGCTCCTTGACCCGAATCTCTTTCCGCGTGATCTCGAGCCCGCCGTCTCGCGAGACCTCAAACGCGTCAGGCTCGACCGTGCCGTCTACCACAGCCTTCGGCAGGCCCCACACCGAGTTGATCAGCACCACACGATTGCGAATATTCATCGGGTCGCGGGAATACATGACCCCGCCTGCAACGGCATCCACCATGGCCATGCATCCCACGCACATGGCAATGTCCTCATCGGGTATGCCGCGATTCAGACGATACGTCACCGCTGGGAGACCGTACTTGGCCGCGACGACTTCTTTGTATGCGTGAAGAATGTTATCGGGACTTACGTTCAACTCAGACTTGAACTGCCCCGCGAACGCGCGGCCGGCGACGTCCTCGCCGACCGCGCTGCTGCGAAGCGAAACCCGTACCCCGGAGCCCGCTTGCTTCTCCAATTCTCGGTACTGCTCCATGACCGCCTGTTCCACCTCCAACGGCAAGGGAGAACCAACGATCAGCTGATGGATACCGGCACAGAGGCTGTACAAATGATCGAGACCCTCTTTAGGACTTGCCTGGATCCGCCGCTCGATCTCGGTTTGGAGATCGTTATGTCTGAGGAACCGTTGAAATGCTTCGGCGGTGATCACGAACCCTGGAGGAACCCGCAGACCCAGTTCATTTCTGAGTTCCGCCACGCTGGCCATCTTGCCGCCCACTTGATCCACCATGTTTCTGTTGATGGAGGAAATCGGCAGCGCAAGAGGCCCGCCGGGCGATGCTTTCTTCAAAGCAAGCGCCTCGTTGATACGTCCCTCGATCACTTTGAATCGGTTGTGAAGCTCGGCGTACTTGCCGGGAGCGAGCTCGTCCAGGTGCTTGATGATACGGTAGACGTTTACGGACACAGCGGTGCACTTCGATCTAACGAATGACATTCCGAATGGCTGGCTGCCTGCCAGCGCCTGCTCGATCTCGGCCATGATCTCGAGCGCACGACCGTTGCATGTAAGCAGCATCCGGAAATTCTCGTACCGATGTCGGAACGTGGCTCGGAGTTCCTCCAGATCGGACTGCGAGTATTCCGCGTCACGACGGCCCCGAAGGAATCGCTTGAGTAAGCTTGTCAAACCGCCCATGAATCCGTTGTGTCTCCGTTGGGGAGGCCGGTGTGACCTGGACCGATCGCCCCGTCCAGTCGGTTTTCTTTACACTTTGTCAGGATTTTTGACACTTCGGCCCAGCCTCAGGTTCTTACCACGGCTTGCGGCGCGCTTACAGCGCGCTCTTCGAGGGTCCGGCGCTTCGGCGTAAGACCGCACGGTTATCAGTCACCTAAGCCCATAGGTATTGAGCTGAGCACAACCCTTTCATATGAAATTGCGTCCAAGGCGGTGCGGGGTGTTGTCGGGGCCGCCTCCCCCCGTGTGTGCCCAAATTGGGCAGACACACAGGTCTCCCCCTGCACCGGCTTGACTGAGCGTATCGCAAAAAGTAAGTCCGTATCACAAATCCGATCGCGCATTTCAGGAGGATATGAGGGACAGGTATCCTGCCTGTCCTGTTTTCTCGGTGGTGCCTTCCGGAATAGAGGGGAAGGACGCCTGTCCCATCGACGTCAGCCCCAACCCCCTCACCATATTTGTCAAACCGGGCATTAAGAGCGAAACGGGGAACCCGGACATACTGTCGGGGCTCCCCGGGTCCGTCCATATGCTGCTATACTTCCTTCTTGGCGCCGGCCTTCATTTCCAGTCCCATGCCCTCGAAGAGCCATAGGACAGCGATCCCCCACCACAGGGTGTAAATCACGTAAAAAACCAAAGAAAACGTCAGCACGCCGACACGGGTAGAAGCAGTCTGCGGGGTAATCTTGTGGAAATTGTAGCCAACTTCCACTCCCTTTCTCACCACATCATTCAGGAATGCGGCTTCCTTGAATAACTTCTGTCGCTTGAGATCCTTGTCCATCTCCTTGGCGATCAGCCACCAGGTATACGTGGCTTCTTTCGGAGACATACCGTAGCGCGACGATATCTCCGCGTCCTGGTTCTTAAACATTGCCTCGGAGTCCTTTAGGGTAGCAGCCAACATCTGCCCGAAGTTACCCTTTGTCTTAACCTGATCTCCTTCGGCGCCGGCCTGCATTCCTGCAGTCGTAAGTATCTTCACCGCCTTATCCGCGTCGTCCTTCTCCTTGAACTTGAGTGCCACGTCGATGGTATTGGCTTTAAACGCCTCGCTCTTCTTCAGAAGATCGGGCACAAAGTACGTCGAGCCCTTGGAAATCGAGTTGAACAGGTCGTCAGAGGCCTCGAGAGCATTCTTTCCTTCGAAAAGCGGGAGGAACATCGCTGCGAGCACTACGAGGAACGTGATCAGCAACAGCATTCCCTTTACGAAGATGCCTTTTTCTCTGATAAGCATAGGATCAAACCTCCCCTCTCAGCTTGCCGGTGCTGGTAAAGAATGTCCCGATCACCCACACCGCGAAAATGCCGATGACTACGAAGAAAATCCAGGTCCCGGCCTGGGTGAGGGTCTTTGCCAGTGCGTCGGAGATGTCGAGGACTTCCATTTGCTTGAGTTTTTCCGGCAAAGCGAAGAAGCGATTTACAAAACCGGCGAGGATAGCTACCGCGTAAAATCCCCGAATGTATATGCCCTTGACCACTTTGGTGGTGAGAGCGCCGATCTGGATGCCGATGAGGCTCCCCAGCAGCATGCCCATGGCCAGAGTGTAAAAAATAAATCCATAGATCGCGTACTGTGCGATTGAGGCGAGCCCTGCAGTAAAGATGATCTGCAGGATGTCCGTCCCCACCGTGGTAAACGACGAGACGCCGAGCACGTACACGAACATCGGGAAGGTCAAGAACCCGCCGCCGACACCCATAATCGCTGCGGCAAACCCGACGATTGCGCCGCAAATAGCCACGAAAAGAGCGGGTATTCTCTTGCCGCCCGGAACAAGGTCTTCGTCAAACGTGATCAGCGGAGGAATCTTCGCACTTTGAAGCTTCTGAGGAATACCGACCTTCCCCGAGGCTGCCTCAGCTCCGTGAGCGCTCTCGCCCGCGTGCGCGCCCACGTCGCCGCCGGCCTTGCGGAGCTTCAAGAAATCAAAGAGTGAATAGAAGCCCAGAAAACCGAGAAGCACAACGTATACGATGCTGATGAACGTGTCGCTCAGCACGGGATTGGCCTCGTAGAGGGCCCTGTTTATGCTGCCGCCTCCAAAGACACCAATCCCGGAGCCCACCAGGAATGCAATCGCCAACCCGACCGAAACATTGCCGAGCTTCTTATGGACCGCCGTACCCATGATGGCCTTGGCGAAGATGTGGAACAGGTCGGTTCCCACGGCCAAGATACCCTTCACACCTGCGCTCATGAGGGCGGGCGTTATGATGAATCCGCCCCCTGCGCCGATGCAACCGGTGATGAGGCCGGCACACAGTCCGATCACGATCGAGACAATAAAGATCGTTGTCGAGTAGTACGCCGGTGTGTACGCTTTGTAACCGCCAAGTGCGGCAGGCAGGTCCGCAGCAAATGCTGCCGACACAAGCAAGATCGGCATGGTCATGAGACCGAGGAGAAGGATCCTTTTCTTGTCTCTGAGGATGCTCATGGAGGTCTCGTAATCCCACCGGGCGTGGGCTTCAGCGGCCTTCATGAACATCCGATACATCTCTCGACCCACTTTCATTTCCGCTCTCCTTCCACAAGACGATCAACGTTCTCGACTGAGGTATGGAGGTTGCACCACAACCACCCTCGGGCTAAGCTTAGCAAGATAGAGCAATATCCGTGCCATCGCAGATGTCCATCCCGCCCCAAGACCGACGATCCGCTCTTTGCCGAAATTCTTTGCTGTCCACGCGCCTCACGGGCAACGCTCCAACCAATTTCCGTGGCGGGGCGTGCATCCGGCGTTCATCTCTTTTGTCATGCGGAACTGAACCGGTACGATGCGATAAGAAAGTGTACCACAGGAAACGTTCTCGGAGAAGTTGAAACTTCTTGACATAGCAAAGCACGTGCGCGCCGGCAGCAGGGTGCATGCGTCTTCTGGACTGGCACCAAAATTGCAGAAATACTTGGCGATCAAGGCCGATCGTCCCGTCCATGTCCGGTTGCTAATGCAATCGCAGAGTATGGTGGTGCGGTGGGACTTGAGTGCTGTCTTCCCAGAGACCGTTCTCTGATACAATTATAGATGGTATATTGAATATGAGCCCGCAGAGAAGCCGAAAACGCAAATCAACAACACAGACGCACGGCGCCGAAGAAACACCGAGTTCTGTGGGGCGCGGCGAGGAGTTGAGCGGATCCGCATTACTGGAAGCCTGCCTTCTCGGCAGGATCGGCTTTGTCGAGACCCTGCTCGAACTCGGCGCATCTGTGGACGTCCGCAGCGAAGAGGGCGATACCCCCTTGATTCTTGCGGCTGTGCAGGGATCGTGCACCGTGATAAACCGGCTCCTCGATAAAGGAGCGGACATTGATGCCCGGAATTGGCACGGCCTGACGGCGCTGATGGAGGCAGCGTTTTGGGGAAATGCCGAAGTGGTCAAGACTCTTGTGCAGCGCGGCGCAGATGTACATGCTAGAGACTCCCAGGGTCGAACTGCCCTTGATTGGGCCGGCGAAGAGGGCCGGTATGAGATTGTTGACCTTCTGAAGGATGTTAAGGAAAACTGTGAAAGAGATCTCTCGCTTGGCTCGGAAGCCACAGTCTCCGATCAGGCCGAAGAGATGCCCGAGTAGGATAATTGTGGTCAAGCCCGACGCGGAGAGTCCTGCGCTTCATGCGCGCCTGTGACCTCGCCGGGCTCGGAGCCAATTGAATCGGTCCCGGCGGGAGCGAGTGCATCCACTACGGTCACCGAGGCCCTCGAAGGATGGAAGCTATGAGGTGAACGAGGCTGGCAATGAGCAACAACCCGAACACCAATACGACCGGCGACGGATACTACCGATCACTGACCCGGAAAATGATCGCGGTCATGATCCTGGTTTCCGTTGCGCCGCTTCTGGTGATTTCGGGAACGATTCTTTATTACTTTGACGTGTCCTATCGCGAAAAAGCCTTGGATCATCTCCAGGTGCTCGTCAAAAAACATCGGAGAACTGTCGATACCTTTCTGGAGGAAAAGCTCGCCAACATTCGCACTCTTGCCCGGTCGTGCCGATTCGAGCAGCTCACGGACGAAGCGTTTCTCGAGGAAAAGCTCCGGATGTTGCGCGAGGAGTACGGTCCCGCGTTCGTGGATCTGGGAGTAATCAACGACCGAGGGATGCAGGTTGCCTATGCCGGTCCCTATCGACTGACCCACGCGGACTACGCCAATGCCGAGTGGTTCAAGCAAGCGCTCTCCAGGGACCATTACATCAGCGATGTGTTCCAAGGCCTGAGAGGCCATCCGCACTTTATCGTGGCGGTGCGACGGGATCACGACGGCGCCAAGTGGATCTTGAGAGCCACAGTGGATTTCGAGGCGTTCAACTCCATGGTGGAGCGGATTCGAGTCGGGGCCACAGGATTTGCCTTCATCTTGAACAGCAAGGGCGAATTCCAAACACGGCCGAGGCGCGATGCTCTCTCCTTTTTGGAGACATACCTCGAGCATCTCAAGTCACCGGATGCGCTCCGGGATGAGGTTACGCTGGTTCGCGGACCCGACGGCTCGGGTAAAGAGGTCATTCACATCATGTCCCGCCTGAAGGGCGGAGATTGGCTTCTCGGTTATCAACAGAGCGCTGAGGACGCGTTCTCGGTGATTCGACACGTATGGCGTCTCGCTGGGTTGATCTTCGTCCTTGGCCTCATGGGTATCGTAATGATGGCGGTTGTGCTCTCGCGGCGGATGGTGAAGCGTATAGCGGAAGCAAACATCCAGAAAGAGATGATGAACGAACAGGTGATCGAGGCCGGCAAGCTCGCATCATTGGGAGAACTCGCCGCGGGAATTGCCCACGAGATCAATAATCCTGTTGCGATCATGGTGGAAGAGGCAGGATGGATCGAAGATCTGCTCGGAGAGGAAGACCGTAACAAATGCTCAAACTTCGATGAATTCAAGAGGTCCTTGGACCAGATCAGGACGCAGGGCCGCCGGTGCAAAGAGATAACCCACAAGCTGCTCAGCTTCGCGCGAAAAACCGACCCGACAGTCAAGCCAATTCGGATGAACGATGTTGTCGAGGAAGTTGTGGCGCTGTCAGAGCAGCGGGCGAAATATGCGAATGTAAAAATCGTGACAAAGCTGCAGCCGGAGCTTCCCGAGGTGGCGGTGTCGCCGTCCGAAGTTCAACAGGTTATTTTGAACCTCCTGAACAACAGCCTCGATGCGATGGACGGCACCGGCGGCGCGATCGAGATTGCCACCAGGCTGGAAGACGGCTTTCTTGTAGTGGACGTGGCCGACGAGGGGCCCGGCATCCCACCGGCGAATCTGGCGCGGATTTTCGACCCGTTCTTTACGACGAAGCCCGTGGGCAAAGGAACAGGCCTGGGGCTCTCCATTTGCTACGGAATCGTCAAGAAGATGGGCGGGATCATAACAGTTAATAGTGCGGTCGGCATGGGGACCACATTTCATGTCAAGATCCCGATTCCGGGAAAAGACGGATCGGGGAACCCGCCCCCGCTCGGGTGACGAAAGCGGAAATTTCTCTGCACACAAGCAGCAGACTCGAAAGGAGACGGTAGATGTCCGTGGTCAAAGTAATGCTTG
>JAIWNO010000173.1 GCA_020216785.1 Desulfomonile sp. | reverse complement strand
TCACAGGCTTCGTCGAGCAAGCGCAAAGTGTTGACTCATATCGAAGACAACAAGAAGATGTTGTTTTGAGAAGAGTCCCACCTGCAGAGGCCTAGGGCAGACCCCCGGACCACCTCACAGACGCACGGGTCTGCCCCTACAGCGGCTGGTTGGGTGATGTCGGCACAAACACAAGTTCTTGTCACCTGCCCGTTCTTTCTTCACGTGTTTGAGCCCGGCTTCGCCTTCGCGTTGAAGGCCTCCTTGGGTTACTTGGCCCCGTAGCGTTTGAGGAGTTCGGCCACATCCTTATGCCGCGCCGAGACAGCCCACATGAGAGCGGTCCAGCCGTTGCGGTCTTCGGCTTTGACGTTAGCTCCCTTCTGGAGCAAGACCCGGACTACTTCGAGGTGCCCCTCTGCAGCTGCCATAATGAGCGCTGTTGCGCCATATTGGTCCGCGGCCTCCATGTTCGCTCCGTGCTCGAGCAACAGTTTCACATTTTCCAGGTGACCGCGGCTGGCTGCCCTCATGAGCGCGGTCCAGCCGAATTCATCTTCCGCGTCGACATCGGCGCCGTGCGCTATCAACTCTTCGGCCACCTTGGGGAAGCCTCGTCTGCACGCCTTCATGAGGGCCGTAGCCCCGTACTGGTCCCTGGCTTCGCAATCCGCACCATTTTCCAGAAGCTGTTTGATTACGTCGGCGAACCCCATTGACGCAGCCCACATGAGCGGGGTCCAGCCCAGGGAGTCTCTCACGTCGGCAGGTGCGCCTGAGCTGAGAAGGCCTCTCAGTTCGGAAAGATCTCCCGACCTTGCAGCTCTGAGCACTTTGTCTTCCATGGCCCTATCCTCCTGGTCACAGAAGTCGAGAAGAGGGAAATCCCGTTAAGAGATCGAGCATCCGATTGCGCGATCCGGCCACATTACCGGGTTTGCCTATTCTGCAAGGGTTCACATCCAGTGGGGCACGTCCCCCTCTGGTGGAGGCCCCATTCCAGGTCTGCGCTCAAAGACCTGAAGAGGGCAGCGTCCCACACCCGCTCTGTCCCCCTCTATAAATGAGGAGGACACGCATCCCGGAAAGACGGCCTGATAGAGACCGGCAAGAGCCTGTCTCATCAGTGCTTATCCGAGATCGTCGCCCATTTGATTGCGCATTAGTATTACGTCTCAGCGGGCCCTCTCACGGTGAGCACCGGGCAGTTCGCGGTTCTCAGCACGTTCTCCGCGGTGCTCCCGAGGATTAGGTGCTTGAATCCCGTCCAGCCGTGCGTCCCCATGACGATGAGGTCGATCGCGTGCTCATCGGCAAATTCGACGACCTGCTCAGCAGGCAGGCCTGTGAGGAGACGCGTCTCGACCTGTGGCAGCTCGCGGCGGCATTCCTCCGCCGCAGCATCGAGTTGCTGCTGAGCGCCTTCTCTGATGCTTTGTTCCACGACGGTCATGTCCACCGGGATCATTGCCTCAAAAGAGGGATACCCAAGGTAGCGGGAGTACACCACGTGCACGATGAACAATTGCGCGTCGAACGCTTTTGCGAATTCGATAGCCAGTTCGCGTGCAGGCGCGGAATTTTCCGAGAAGTCCGTGCAGAATAGGATCCGTTTGACCGTCATGTGAAATCTCCTCTCTTGGGGATAATTCAGCGCGGCAGTCACGTCTCATGCGGCCGCGCGGTCAATCGACCCGATTTGAGGCGATGTATTCCACCCGCTTGCCTTTGCGATGATCCACCATGTAAAGCAACATCGCCGTTTGGCACAGGTCCGCAATGAGGTCAGGCAGTGTACTGCGGTCAATGTTGTAAGCTCGAACGTACACATGCCGGTATCCGGACGGAGCGCGCTCGAACGAAGAAAGAATACTCACCAGCCGCCCGCCGTAACGTCGAATGATGTCGGTGACTTCTTGAATCGAGCCCGCTTGATCCTTCAGGAGGAACGCGAAGTGGACGCCCATCTTCTGCAGGCCGCTCAGCGAAATCAATGCACGGAAGATCTCCCACTGAGATATGGTCCCGAGCACATTGCCCGCAGCATCGACCACCGGCGCTCCGGAGATTTCGTTGCGAAGCAGGATTTCGGCTGTCTCCTCCAGCGTAAGATCGGGCGCGACAGTAACGGGGTTGCTTGTCATTATGTCTTTCACCTTGATCTTTGCAATGAGGTAATTCAGCTCGTGTGACTCCAGGGACGTAGCGTTCGATCCTGATGCACGCTTGACGTCCCGGTCCGTCACTACGCCCACGAGCCGTCCTCCCTTCAGTACCGGTAGGAGCGAAGTTCCGTACTCTTTCATCCAGCTCAGAGCTTCGTGCATGGATTCGTTCTCATCGACTGTAACGAACGACTTTCGCATCCAGTACTTGACAAGCATCTTTCGCGTCCCGCTCCGCCTGCTGATACGTTACGGCTTCGAACTCACGTCGGGTCTTGGATCCAGACCTTCCGGCGGCGGCGCCCAATTGCAGGTCTCTTGGGCTAGGGCATCTCGTCCAAATCGATTTCCACCTCGAACAGATCTTCGTGTGTTTCGGTCTTCTTGACAAACCCAAGTTTTTCGCTCATTCGCGCAACCTTCTCGTTTCGGGACGACACCAATCCCCACAGCTTTGTGAAGCCAAGCTCTCGGCAGATCTGCAAAGTGCGCCTCAGGAGAGTGGTCCCGATTCCCTGGTCGTGCCACGGATCGCCTACGACGACCGCGATTTCTCCGCTGTCAGAATCTGCGCAACGCATGACTCGACAGACCCCGACAATACGCTCGTCATCATCGGCGCGTTCCAAGGCAACCATAGCCACATCCTGCCGATAGTCGATTTCCGTGAAGCGCCTTACCCAGTCCAGCGGGAGCGACCGAAGATTGGTGAGGAACCGAAAGAAAATAGTCTCCCGCGACAGCGTATCGAAAAAATCCAACAAACGGCCCGCATCATCACGCTTGATGGGACGAATGGTAATAAGCTTTCCGTTCCGTGTAAATGCCTTGCTTTCATAGTAGTACGGATACGGTGCGGGAACGGCCTCGAACGGGCCGGGAAAATCGTACAGATCCGAGGACAAGTCCATTCGTTTTCCACAGCCGCTGTTTAAACCGCGTCGCATGGTTATCCTCCGGCCGGGGCCCCGGCTTCGGTGGGGGAACGGGACGCCATCTCAAGCAATGTAGAACTCATGAGCACCAAATACTCACCCGAAGATTTGATTGAATCCAGGATGTCCCGATACATGGATGAAGCCTCCACAGCGCAAAACCCATGTTCCAGGCGCTCCCAGTGGGCCATCTTTGCCTCCTCTATGAGTACGTTCAACTTCCTGCCCTCGCCGATCACGTATTCAAGGATTACACGATTGGGTGTGGTAAAAGCATCGCGGAGATTGACCATCATATCTGTGAGCACGCTGAAAAGCTCGTCCAGCTCATCGTGTGCTTTGTCGCTGAAGGTTATTGCGTCGGCGGTCTTGATGCGACAGCATTGTAGAATGCTCTCAAGCATGTCACCGACACGCTCGAGACGATACGGAAACCGAATCAGCCCCTTGAGCAAGTCGCCTCTCACCTTCGCCGCAACCAGGTCGCTTGTGAGCAGCTTTTCTTGCCGGTCAATTTCTTGTCCAAGTTCCTGGCAGCGTCGCATCAGAGGCTCGGTGCCGGAGACCAGGGCCTTTGACAGCAGCCTCGCCATCTCGATGAGCTTGCTGATCATGATGAGCAGCCCTTCTTCCAGCGTGACCGAAGCCGAGACAGGCTGTTCGTCGAGTGTTTCGAGCCTCAGAGCCTCTTGATCGAGCTTAGGACTCAGCATTCGGAATGGATTAACAAAAATTGCTTTCTCTTTCATCTCGGATTCCTCCTTGCACCACTCCGCAGGGAACTTCGCTGATCGACCGCCATGAGCTTTTGTGCTCCCGTTTCTCCTCCATTGTACATGTTACCATATGGAGATCCTGGACGCGCCGTCAATACAGCGAAACACCTCCTGAAAACCAGATGAAGCATTTTTCATGCCATAACGGGTTCCCTTCAAATTCTTGAAAGGAATACTGCGGCCAGTCTCCGTGTCAATCTTCGACTAATGGCCGGCGGGGACACCGGCCCCCTAATCGTCTAAAAATCATCAAATCCGATTCGTCACCTTATTTGTGAAATGGTTTTCTCAAAAGTGTTCTTTGTTATACCGACGCTCTCGACATCGTCGTGTCAGTATTCTTTACAGTTTGTAAAAGCGGGATTGGAATTGAAACCCACGCATTTTACCCGTGTGGGCGGGCCCGAAACGGAATCGAATCGACATTGACCTTGTGGAGGATCAGCGATACGCTTGTCAATGGATTTCCGGCGAAGCACGCGATATTCAGGAGCTATCCTCCCATGTGGAAGCCGTTGAGTCTGCGGAACCGAATCCTGCTCATGCTCTGCGCACTTGTTTCGATAACCGTAATCGGCGGGCTCGTCTCCATCTGGCATACGTACATGATGGAACAACTCATCGGTCAAGTGCTTGACACTGATCTGCCAGCATTACGCGCAGCACGCGACCTCAAATCCGGATTGGTGGTTCAGAAGGGCTATGTCACCTATTATCTCCAGGATGGCGACACCACGTGGCTCAATGAGCTTAATGCGCATATACGAGCCTTCGAGACGGCCCTGCAAACAGCCCGCCAATCTGCTGCGGTCGAAGAAGAGCGGACTATCCTCAACGAGATCGAATCCAGCTATGTCCGTTACAACGCTAGTCGCGACGAAGTGATTCGGCTTTTCCAAGAAGGAAAGCAAGAGGAGGCGTTTTCACTTCAGAAGAAAGCACGCGAGCGCTTCTTCGCCATTCAGGAATTGTGCGATCGGTTCAGGGAACTCACGTACGCTCGTATTGAGCAGGCACGCCTCACAGCTCGCCGTCAGGCGATGACCGTCAATAGGCTTGCTCTCGCGGCACTTGCCTGCGTAGTGGTCATTGGGGCTGTGCTCGCCTACACACTGCTCCGGAATGTCCTTGAGCCCATTCGGCAGCTGGCGGTCGGCCCGGGTGAGGCACGCCCCCCGGGCGCGGTCCAGGACGAAGTTAAAGCCCTCGGCCAGCGATTCCATAAGCTCCTGAGCGATTTCGACCAAACCAAGAGCAAGCTTGAGTGGAGCCGGGAGCACCTCCAGCAGGCGGACAAATGGGCACTCGTAGGAAAATTGGCCGCAAGCGTTGCGCACAGCGTGCGAAATCCTTTGACTTCGGTCAAAATGCGGTTGTTTTCTCTGGAACGCAACCTCGCGCTCACCAGTGAACAAAAGGAGGATGTCGAGGTGATCTCCGAAGAAATCCGGCACATAGACGGTATCGTCAACAACTTCCTGGAGTTCGCGCGGCCTCCGAAGCTCAAGATTCAGAGCTGCAGCCCGTCTGATGTGGTCGACACGGCGGTCATGCTCCTGCGCCACCGTCTTGAATCGTACAGTGTCACCGTAGAAGTGCGCAGGGGAGAGCGGCTTCCCCAAGTCCCTCTCGATCCGGACCAGCTCAAAGAAGTGCTGGTCAACCTTATGGTCAACTCCTGCGAGGCAATGGTACACGGAGGATCCATCTGGATAGACGAGGAACTGGGGGAGTCCGGCGCGCTGAGCCCGGCCGTGATAATCAGGTTAAGCGACAACGGCCCGGGTGTCCCTAAGTCGATTCAAAGCAAGATGTTTCAGCCTTTCTTCAGTACCAAAGAAGAAGGCACCGGCCTGGGTTTGAGCATCGCCACCCGGATCGTCGAGGAACACGGTGGATGGATCGACCTCAAGTCAAAAGAAGGCGAAGGCGCCACATTCATCATCACATTGCCTGTCAGGGAGGCGTAGCTTTGGGCTCGATTCTGATCATTGACGACGACGCGCAGCTCCGCAACAGCTTCGAGAAGCTCCTCACGGGCGAAGGGCATGAGGTTCTCACGGCGCCCACCGGTGAAATCGGGTTGGAACTCGTCCAGCAGAACGATTTCGACCTTGTCATCACGGACGTCCGGCTTCCGGGCATGGATGGCCTGAAGACCTTTCAGCGCATTCACGAAATTGAGCCCAAGTTACCCGTTATCGTCATTACCGCGTACGGCACCACTGACACTGCCATCGAAGCCACCAAGCGCGGCGCGTTCGATTACGTGCTCAAACCGTTTGAGATTCCGGAAATGCTCGCTCTCATCGATAAGGCACTCGAAGCCGGCCGATTCATGCGTGCCCCGGTTAAAATGGCCGCGGATGCCTTGGACGATTCCGAAGACGCCATCTTCGGTCAAAGCAAGGCGATGCAGGAAGTGTACAAGATGATCGGCCGGGTCGCGTCCACCGACGCGACGGTGCTCATCCGCGGGGAGTCGGGCACCGGCAAGGAACTGATTGCCCGGGCGATTTATCAGCACAGCCTCCGCGCGGACAAGCCCTTTGTCGTCATCAACTGTGTTGCCATTCCCGAAACCCTTCTGGAAAGCGAGCTGTTCGGGTATGAAAAAGGAGCGTTCACCGGAGCGGGCACAAGGAAGATCGGCAAGATAGAGCAAGCCAATCGGGGAACCGTCTTCCTGGACGAGATCGGCGACATGCCCTTCAGCATTCAGGCGAAAATCTTACGGCTGCTCCAAGAGAAGAGCATCGAGCGCCTCGGCGGCCGCGCGCCTATTCCGGTTGATGTCCGGGTGATCGCTGCCACTAATCGCGATTTGGAATCCGGGCTCGCGGAAGGGCGATTCCGTGAAGACCTCTATTACAGGCTCAAAGTGGTTACAATCACTCTTCCTCCCCTTCGGAAGCGTACCGGCGACATTGGGCTCCTCGCTGCCCGCTTTCTCAAGAAGTTCGCTCAGGACATGAACATTGATTGCCCCGGAATCGCCGACGAAGCCAAAGTGATTCTGGAGAACTATTCATGGCCGGGCAACGTGCGTGAGCTTGCCAACACGATCCAGAAAGCGCTCATTTTCAGTCGCGGTGGTCCAATCACGGGCGAGGAAGTCTCTCAAGCCTTTCGAGGGGAAACCGCAATACAGGACGCCAGCCGCTACAGGGAAGACGAATCGGTTCGTCAATGGGTCACGCGTGCCCTTTCATCCGGAGGAGGCGACCGCATCTTCGTGGAGATGGTCGATCGCTTTTCCGAACTTCTTATTACCGAAGCGCTGAACTTCACCGGCGGCAACCGATCTCAAGCGGCGCGCATCCTCGGCCTGTCGCGCCCCACTCTTCTTGCTAAGATAGACAAGTACGGCATCAAGATGGAGACAGCGGTGAAGACGGAGTGACTCACCCGCATTCCCGGTTTCGGAGAGAGGCGTCCCGCACGTAACAGAATAGATGCCGAATAGTTATGGAAAGACTGGCAAGCAATTCAAGGAACATGTACAATCCCACAACGCGGAACAACAGAGTTGAGAGGTCTTTGATTTCCGCCGTGCTCTTGAGCGACCTTCTGCCATAAGGGTTATGGCAGTTGCCAAAAGTTCTGACCGAATCGCAGGTCTTTTGGTGGGTGTCGGGAGGTCCCGTGAACGAAGATTCGAGGGTCTTGCGTCGCTCGAAGTGAATGGGGCCTCCCGACACCCAGGAGAAATCAATCGGAAATTATTTTTTTTAGCAACTGCTATAGTAGCATCCGAATTGGGGGACCCGAGACATGAAGAAACATTCAGCATATTCAAAGACTTCATGGCTGTTGGCACTCGTTTTTTTCGTACTCATCGGAAATGCCCAGTCACAAGACCTCTTCCGCGACGTCGAAAAGGTCAAGTCGGAGGTATCCGACTTAAAGGACCAGATCAGCCAGTTGCGGACCACAGTACTTGAGCTGAGGAAAGCACTGCTCCAGTCGGCCACTGCGACCGGCCGCCAAGAGTCGGAAAAGACCCAACCCAAACAAGAGAAGCCGGTAAAGCCTGAACCGCCGATGGATGAAGCTGAGTTAACGAAAATCATCTGCCGGGCAGTTGGAACTTTCTTTACCGAGGCGGAATCCGTTTTGCGGTCGAGCAATGCCGACGCAGCCCAGGCAGGTATGAAGAAGGCTTTTCAGAAATTGAACGACAGCCTGCGGGATTACTCCAGGACTCATCGTGCAGCGAAGCTCCTGAACATCTATGACGGCCTCGCTTGGGACACTTATTCGGCCGTTGAATTACAGGGAAGTGTGGCGGGAAACGAGAAGTTCATGAAGGTATTGGCTGAACATAAAAAGAAGTACACCGAAACCTGCCCGAAGGAGTGAGGGCAATTTGCTTTTAGGGTAGAGAAACGGCGTCTCGCAACCTTTTTCTCGGATACCGACCACGTGCCGGGCGGTTCATCAGTGAGCCTCACTTAGCGTCTTCGGCGGGCTTACGAGAGCCTCACCGTCGACCACCACGGTCCCGTCCTGATTCGTGCACCAGATCCTGAGGCGCACACGGTTCCTGTCCTTGATGATCTCGATCACTTCCGCGCGTGCGGTTATCGTATCCCCGATGAAGACAGGAGCACGAAAATCAAGTTCCTGTCGGAGATATATCGCGCCAGGCCCAGGGAGTTGATTGGCCATGGCCGCGGAAATCAGGCCTGCAGTAAGCATGCCGTGGGCGATTCTGGCCTTGAAGAAGGTCTTCTGAGCATACGCCTCATTGACGTGCGCCGGGTTGAAATCTCCCGTGATGCCGGCATAAAGGTAGATATCCGATTCCGATATGGTCTTGGCAAACTCCGCTTTGTCCCCAACCGCAAGTTGATCGATGGTCTTTCCGATCATTTCGCTCTCCCGGCACTCTCTAGTCGGCGAAAAACCGGTCGCTTATTGCGACTGTCAGCCCGTCCGCTTCCATGAGACGCGTGCGAAGACCCTGGATTTTGGGCAATTCGTAATGGAAAAAGTATCTCATCGTGGCGATCTTGCCTTGGTAAAAGGCTGCATCCGACTCCGACAGGCCACCCGCTGACCGCTGCACGGCTGTCAGGCCCTGGAGAAGCCATTGCCACGCCACCACAACGATGGAGAACATTTCCAGATAGAGTGTCGCATCTGCCAGGAACAGCTCCACATTCCCTTTCGCAGCAATGCCCATGAGAAACATTGTGACCTGCTGAAGTTCGTTCAGTGCATCTTGCAACCGCTCTGAATACGGTTTAAGTTCGGAATTTGCCGCTGCTCCGGCAATCAAACGGTTCACTTCCTCTGCCAGGAGAGCGACTCCCGCGCCGCCCTTCATGGGGACCTTCCGGCCGAGGAGGTCCATGCCCTGAATACCGGTGGTTCCTTCATGGATGGGATGAATGCGCGCGTCCCGATAGAACTGTTCGACGGGGAATTCGTCGCAATAGCCATACCCTCCGAGGCATTGAAGTGCCTGGCTGACCGAGAGTATCCCCATTTCCGAAGGGTAGGACTTGGCAACCGGCGTCAGTACGTCCAAGAGCAACTGATATCGTTCGCGTTCTTTCCCCTCGGCAACCCTTGCGAGGTCCGCGTACATCGAGCATTGGAGCAGCAAAGACAACGGGCCTTCCACCACGGCCCGCTGAAACAAAAGCATGCGTTTCACGTCCGCGTGTTCGATGATGAGCACAGGGGGCTGCGTCGGATCCTTCTCCGAGACTCGACGCCCCTGAGGCCTTTCCTTTGCATATTGCAGCGCGGTGTAATAGGCAGCGGAAGCTATCGCGGCAGCGCCGATACCAACCGCGAGTCTCGCCTCGTTCATCATCTGGAACATGAAGGAGAGGCCCTTGTGAGGCTCTCCCACGAGGTAGCCTCTGCAATCGTCGCGTTCGCCGAGACTCAGCTGGGTGATGGGCGCGCCGCGATAGCCTAGTTTGTGGTAGATCGTTGCAATAGTAACATCGTTGGGCACCAATGTTCCGTCTTCTTTCGGTCGAAGTTTGGGAACCACGAAGAGGGAGATCCCTTTTACTCCCGGCGGCGCGCCTTTTATCCGAGCCAGCATTAGGTGTATGACGTTCTCCACGCCGTCGTGATCGCCGGCCGAAATGAAGATCTTTTGTCCGCGAATCTTGTAGTACCC
>JAIWNO010000172.1 GCA_020216785.1 Desulfomonile sp. | reverse complement strand
CTGATCGGTAGGCTCGGCCTGGGTTGTAACGTCAGCGAGCGAACTGCCGGCCTGGGGCTCTGTCAGGGCCATAGTCCCCTGCCACTCACCCGCGAACATCTTTGGAATGAAGGTATCCACAAGTTCCTGCGACCCAAAGGATTCGATGAGGTGCGCGGCCCCGGAGGTCAGCATCGGGTAAACGCTGGCGGAATAGTTGGCAGCGCCGAAAATGAACATGCACGCATTCGTGACTATCGAGGGAAGCTGTTGCCCGCCCAATTCAAAAGGAGCGTTTGCCGCAATCCATCCCCCCTCGCCTGCGTCGGCCATAAATGCCTTGACCATGGGATGGACCTTGACGCGACCCTTGACCAGTTCCGGCTGCTTCTGGTCCATTTCTCGAAGGTGGGGTTGCAGCACGTCCCGACCTATTTTCAGCGCGGTCTGGAGGATCAGGTCGAAGTTTTCCCTGCTATGATCCTGAAAATAGGGATATTGAGTGAGTGATGTGCAATCGAGCACTTCATAGAGGAGGAATTTAAGGTTTCGTTCACTAACGAATTTCGCCATCGTATAGACCTTTCGTGACACCTTGCTATCTGAGCCGCCCGGCGATGTGCCCGGAACTCCGACCTTCTCCACAAACCGTGGGGCGACCGGCTGGTCGCCCCTACCCGTAATCGGCATCTCAAGACAAATTATCAAGTCTGGGTCGAAACTACGGACGAATCTCCGCAGCGCATCAAGGGCTCATTTTATCGTCTTGATAGTGGTACTCGGTCCTAACACTTCAAGAAGGTGAAGCACAGGACGCCGATAATAAACCAAACAACGGAAAAGAGTAAACCATAGCCGAAGAACTTCCTGAAATCGACACGCGCGATCCCGGCCACAATCACGTACCAGAAGGAGGAACAGAGATTGCCCATCTGATCTCCGACCCCGAGCGACAGAAGCCCTCTCTGAAAGGAAACTCCTACGGCTTCCGCAGCCTTGCTCGTTACAAAGCCCTGAATAGCCCATTGACCGCCGCTGGAAGGCACGAAGACCGCGACGATCGTTCCCGAGAGGGCGATCAAGAGGGGAAATGAATATGTTGTGGAAATTGCGGCCAGGAATTCCGCGATGGTCTTTCCAGCCGGGGTGAACTGCAATATCCCTGCTGCAGTTGCGTACCGATGGTAAATCACTACCACGGACCAGGATGACTTGATTCCCTCCTGCAGTGCCTTGGTGAAATTGTACACGTTCTTGTGGAGCAAGAAGCAGAGGAGAAGAAAGATGACATTGAGGGAGTTGAAATCCAAGCCCGCATTTTTGGTAATGAAATGATGATACAACCATACAGCCAGCCCGACGAGGATCAGTATTCCTATGATCCTACTGTCTTCCAATCGTTGAGAGAAAGAGGCACGTTCCTCATCTTCCGCGCGGGCCGTCTCCGACTCATCCATGGTAATCAATTTGTAGGCCCCGGGAAAATTGGAAATCGTCTTCGGCTCCCTGGGGATAAGAATCCGCGCGATCACAAGCAAAGCCAGAGTAAAGGCGATCACGTAGGTTATGGCAGCGGGGCTCCATAGCGTCGTAAGGGCATCACGCCCGTTGTTTTCTCCAGGAAGTGCCCGGGCGTGGCCACCAAAAGGGGGCCGCTCGAAGACAACCCGTACTGCCATACGGAATGCGCAGCAAAGACGGCCGCGAGGCAAAGCATGAAATCGACTTTGATTCCTTTGCGCTCTGCTTCACCGCAAAAATATATGGTGATCACCGGCCCCAGCGTAACAGCCAACCCCCAGTAAATGTACGCTAGGACGGCGGTCACCAATGCGGCCAATGCGATGACTTGGAATTGGGTCTTGGGGATCACTGCCAAGGCCTTGATGCAGCGCCTGAAAATCGGTGAGCTCCCGAACACCGCACTGAGGGTGATAATCAACGTCATTTGCATAGTAAACGCGAGGAGCATCCACAGTCCTTTGTAGTACGCGTCGATCGTCTGAGAGGCCGGCACACCGATCAAGGCGGTAAAGATGAACAGGATGATCACCATGAAGACGGCCGAAGTGATTGCGTCCGGCACATATCTCTCAACCGTTTGTGCGAACCGTTGCGCGAGGCCCATTTCAGCCATTTCCCGTCCCGCCTTCACACGTAATCCCATGACTTCTTAGTCATGGAAGGGTCTACGAGAACTGCTCACCCATTTACGCGGAGGTTTGGGCCGCGAATGAGGGAGCCTGAGGGGAGAGATGGAGTCTCCCTTTCAATCTGACTGGAACCAAGAAGGGCCCCCGGAAGGCAACCAATGCATCCGGGGCAAAGCCACGGACGAAGTCCCGGCCGATTCTCATGGTTCGTCGTGGCTTCCAAGCCCTGACAGTTGGAATCACAGATACCCGTACGCGCTCCAGCCACCGTCCACCGTGACGATCGAGCCGGTCATGAAAGGGGCTTCGTCGCCGGCAAGAAGCACCGCGACCGCCAAGAGGTCCGATATTTCCCCAATGCGCCCTTGGGGTGTTCTCTTCTCAATCGCACTCAATGGAAGAATTCCTCTGTCGATCAGGCCCTGCACCAAATCCGTACGAATGTACCCAGGTGCAAGGGCATTTACGCGTATCTTTTTGTTAGCCCATTCGCTTGCGAGCACCTTGGTAAGCATATTCGCACCCGCTTTGCTGGCGCAGTACGCGGCCCGCATGGGTGCTGCAACGATGCCGTACACCGATGTTACATTGATGATTGAGCCGCCGGTGCCCTGGGAGATCATCTGCCTGGCCGCGGATCGGCATCCGTAAAAGATTCCGGAGAGGTCCGTCTGGAGGGCCCTCTCCCAGTCTGCCGGGTCAAGATCTTCTGAAGGATGTGCCATGGATATGCCGGCATTGTTGACCATGATATCCAGTTTGCCGTATTCGCCGACCGTTCGGCGGACCACCGACTCGACACTGTCGGGGCTCCTCACGTCCAGCGTCAAGGCGAGAGCGCTCCCGCCCGCTCCGCGTATCTCTCCGACAATGGCGGTCAGGAGGTCCATAGAGCGGCTCGCAAGCACCACCGACGCGCCCTCCTGCGCATACCGGACGGCTATTCCTTTGCCGATTCCCTTGCTCGCCCCGGTAACGATAGCCACTTTGTTCTTGAGTTTCATGGGTCGATCATCCTGTGTGCCAAGAAAGGAGTGACAGTTAAGAGAAGGCCGCCATCCGGAGATCGGGCAGGCCTCAAAGCGAACCGGTGTCAGTTCGCCGCGTCCTGAGCCGCCCCCGCGGATACCGCCGCAGAGAGTAGTTGCGTGACCTGGTTGATTTCTTCCATCCTGTCCGTATCCGTGGACTCGTGCAAAATGAGCCACCGAAGGGCCATGTGGCTGAAAGCCCCGAGGAACATGTTCCTGAAGACCCGGGCGTTCACCTCAGGATAAAAAACTCCGGCCGCCTTCCCTTCTTCGATGACCTCTTCAACCAGCTGAAAATACGTTCGGAACGTGTCATATGCTTTGGAACCGTAAAACCGCAGGCTCAGTTGCAGTTGCAAAAGAAACACCTTCAAAAACTGGCGCTCACTAAGGAAGCTGGAGAAGTGGAACTTAATCATGCGACGCAGCTTACGGGCCGGATTCCTGATCTCAAAAACTTCGCCTGCGTCCGCGAGAAACGTATCGAATCGCTTCGCGGCCAATGAAAACAGGATGTCCTCTTTGTTCTCGAAGTGCTCGTAAATGGTCCCGTCGGCCACGCCTGCCAGTTTGGCGATTTGCCCTATTGTGGCCGACGTGAAATCCTTCTCCGCGAAGACCTTTTCCGCTGCATTCATGATCGCATCGGCGCGATTGATCCGAGCTTCATCTGTCGGGCGCTTGACAACGATCATCGATTCCACGAGCCTCATAAAGTCTTCAAAGTCGGTCTCGCTTTGCCCGACCTCTTTACTGGCCAATGCCCCGATGGTTTCCATATCGAGCGCGCCGAGCACAATGTCCCGTATGAGGCGCGCGTTAACGTCCGAACGGAACCTGCCCTCTTTGACTCCCTGTTCCAGGATCGACAGGAGAATGCCCGCATACTGTCGAACAAGCTTATAAGCCGGGGTAGAGTAGAAGGCCTTTGACGAGCGGCACTCCAGGAGCAACAACCGAGCGTATCCCCGATACGTGTCATTGTATCGGAGATGAAACCACACCATTTTTCTCAAACGACTCCAAACGTCCTGTATTCCGCTCAGCTGCTCCTGAAGGAGACTCATGACTTCCTTCATCCGCTCCGCGGGAATAGAAAACAGGAGATCTTGTTTGCCCTTGTAGTACTGATAAATCACTGAATCGGTAACGCCGGCCTTGCGGGCGATCTCGGAAATGCAGAACCCGGCAAGCCCCTTCTCGCTCATGATCTCTTCCGCGGCGGACAAAATCCGCCACCTGGTGCTCAGGCCCGGGCCTTCCCCGCCGAAATGGAGCGAATAGCCGTTATTGCCGCTCACTGGCTGCATGGATCACCTATACACGCCGGTTGCTGGATTCGGGGTCGCAGTTGGGTGCAAGACCGTCATTCCGGCGGAAGCAGGAATCCAGCGGAAGAAGCCTGTTTCCCGACTTCTGCCCTCTTCATGGTAGGACAGACATCCTGCCTGTCCCGAATCTCTTGGACTATTCTCCAAACAGACAGGCAAGATGCCTGTCCCGCGAATGGTGCCCGAGATACCTCTCACTCTCGCGAAACGGGCCGCCAGGGATGCCGGCCCCTACCATTTCTTATGCTCGCGCGGGCCCTGTGCCCACTATCTTACTTCCCTGAAGGCAAAACGTTATGACGCCCCTCACCCGTACATCTTGCGCAGTTCAGACTTCAGGATCTTTCCCGTGCCTCCCTTCGGCAGCGTCTCAACGATTTCCGCCTCTCGGAGCGCTTTGAAATGAGCCATCCGCTCCTTGGTGAACTTGACGATGTCCTCCGCGGTGAGCGTCGAGCCTGGTTGCAGCACCACTAGTGCCTTCGGGATCTCGCCCCATTTTGGGTCCTTCTTGGCAATCACCGCGCACTCGAGGACCTCCGGATTGGCGTACAGCACCTGTTCGATTTCCAGAGAGGAAATGTTTTCGCCGCCGCTAATGATGATGTCTTTCATCCGATCGCGTATGAATAGTGACCCGTCAGGCCCCATCGAGACGAGGTCGCCGGTATGATACCAGCCATCCTTCAGTGCTCGTTCCGTGGCTTCCGGCTTGTTTAAGTAGCCCGTCATAACCATGTCCCCGCGGACAAGGAGCTCGCCCACCGCTTTGCCGTCCCACGGCAGCTCGTTGCCTTCGGTGTCGACCACCTTGAATTCCACGCCGACCAGCGGAAAACCCCACGTCTCATGCGCCCGGTGACGAAATACTTCCGGGTCCAGGTCGAGCGACAGTTCCGGGAGTGCAATCACCGGGCAGGTCTCACTCATGCCGAAGCCGCCGTGGACCACGCATCCGAAGACTTCCGACAAACGCGCGCACATGCCCGTCGGAGGCGGTGCTCCTCCGATAAGCACGTCCTTGACGGTTGACAGGTCGTACGACGCGAGGTCCGGGAACTCCAGCAAGGCCGTCACCATTGTGGGAACGATGAAGAATCGCGTCACACGCTCTTGCTGGATGAGCCGGAGCACCGTGGCGGGGTCGAATTTCTTCACCATGACGTGCGCGCCGCCCTTGGCGGTCAGGTAATGAGGTGTTCCCCATCCGTTGACGTGGAACAGTGGAATCAGGTGGAGTTGTACATCGGTTTCCGCCACGGCCATGGTAGCCGGCTCGGCCAAAGCGTGCAGATACAGGTTGCGGTGCGAGAGCATGACCCCCTTGGGCGGACCGGTAGTGCCGCTCGTGTAGAACAACTCAGCGGTGTCATCCTCGTGAAAGGGATAGTTGAGAGATGAGAAGGGAGACTCGGCTCCCCCGCGCTGAAGAAAATCCTCATAGAGGCCTGCGGCCCATTTCGGCGGGTTCTCCATAGGCTCCAGGAGGTAGTATTCTTTAACCGACGGTATTTTGTGGACAATCGGATCGATTTTGGGAACGAAATCCGGATGGAGAAACAGGATCTTCGGAGACGCGTCGTTGCAAATGTAATCGAAAGCCTGAGAGATGAGCCGAATGTTTAACGGGAGCAGGATCGCTCCGATTTGCACGATTCCATAATAGCACTCGAGCAATTGGTGGGAGTTGTATCCGAGGAAGGCCACCTTGTCACCGGGACTCATGCTCCACTTTGTGAGAGCGTTGGCAAGGCGATTGACCCGTTCCGCGAAGGCCGAGTACGTATATCGCCGGCCTTCGCACACTACAGCGATGCGGGACCCGAATAGTGTTCGTGCCCTTTCGAGAAACCGAACCGGAGTCAGGGTGATGTTCATTTTAGATCTCCGCTCCCGAGTCGGCGCTGCCCCACCAAATGGGCAAGTGTACGCAGGAATCGGGCAGAATTCCGGCGAGCCCTTCAATCTAACGGAAATACATTGTTGGGAGAAGTCGCGTTGCGGAGAGCGAGACGCGGCTAATAATAATGAGTAACCCCCCCCGGCTCTGCCGGGCGACTCCCAGAGTTTGACATTTCCGGGAGTGTAGGGGAGCCTCCCTATTCTGAACCGCTCAAAGTTCAAGAAAAGGGAGGTTATCCAATGAACGATTTTCAGAGTCTAAGTCACACGCTCCGGGAGTGCAATTACCATCCGGTATGGATTCCGAAATACCGTAGAAAGGCCCTTTATGGGGACATCCGAAAACATCTGGGAGGTTTTCTCAGAGAATTGGCCACGCAAAGGGAGAGCAACATATTGGAAGGGCACCTGATGAAGGACCATCTCCACATGCTCATCTCCATCCCGCCAAAGTATTCAGCGGCACAGGTGGTCGGTTTCATGAAGGGCAAGAGCGCCATCCAGATTGCAAGAACTTTTGGCGGGCGCAAGCAGAACTTCACGGGCCGGCACTTCTGGGCGAGGGGGTATTTCGTATCAACGGTCGGAAGAGACGAGACAGTCATTCGGCAATACATCAAGATGCAGGAACAAGAAGACCGCAGGCTCGATCAGCTAAACGTGTTTGAATAGGTCAGCCACCTTCAGGTGGCCCCCATATTTTAACCGCTTTGAGCGGTTCACACATTCAAGCCTCCAGCTCTGCCGGAGGTCGCTGACTAAAATGTTACTCCATAGGAGGGGGTCCACCCACGCGTGGAAGATCCGGCGAGCGGCTACCTTCAGTATTGGGCGGGGTCGAGGGGTCCACCCACGCGTGGAAGATCCGCTTGAAGGTCAAGGAGGTGATCGTAGACGACCGGCGGTATGTGGTCTGTGTCAACGAGGATCAGGCCAAGAAGGACGCTGCTGACCGATCGGCCATCATCTCCGCGCTCGAAGAACGACTGAAAGAGGGCGACAAGTCCCTGGTGGGAAACAAGAGGTTCCGAAGGTATCTTGCAAGCGTCGGAGAGAGGTTCCGCATCGACTATGACAAGGCCAAGGCCGAGTCACGCTTTGACGGCAAGTGGATCCTCAGAACCAACACCAGCATTGGGGCAGCCGAGGTAGCCCTGAAGTACAAGCAGCTCTGGATTGTGGAGCAGCTCTTCCGATCAGCCAAGACCCTGCTCAGTACCCGGCCGGTATACCACAAGTACGACCGGACGATCCGAGGGCACGTCTTCTGCTCCTTTCTGGCTCTGGTCTTGCGCCGAGCCCTGCAGGAGCGCCTTGAGGCGAAAGAGGCTTCATGCGAGTGGGCCGACATCGAGCAGGATCTGGACAGCCTCACGGAAGTGGAGCTGGAGCACGCAGGAAAACGCTTTATCCTGCGCTCCCAGCCCAAAGGAACGTGCAGTGCGGTTTTCCGGGCCGCAGGCGTAGCCCTGCCTCCCAACATCCGCAGTGTGCCGCTCGACCTCAAACAGTAACCGATCCCTTCCTCCAGGGATCCAGAACCTGGTGCCACAGATTTGTCGCGCCCTACTAACAGCTTGAAACAACCTGTCTTTTAGCAATGCACCGTAGAAGATGTGTTAGGGACGAACCCGCCTCCGCCCCCTGTTTTCTCCGGCAGGGCGGCGGGGCACAAGGCGGGTCTTGTGACCCGCACCGAATCAGGACATTATCCTACGGGTACATTTGGAGGACGACATGAATGTCGGAAAAGGAATTGCTGACAGCTGATGAGACGGCCGAGAAGCTGAGAATTGCGAAGAGAACATTATTGAGATGGGTACGAGAGAATAAGATTGAGTCGGTGAGAATTTCCGAGAAGAGAATCCTTTTCACGGAAGAAGCCATCGAGAGATTCATTCAGACGCGGACAAACGGAACAGAATCGGCTACAATCAAACGTGACCGGAACAGCCGGAGACCGGTTCAACCAAAAACTAAGGAGGGAGGTGGTAAACGCTCTTTAGGGGAAATGTGGAGAGGCCTTCGCAAGGAGGTCCACACATGGGCGTAAGGAAGATAGGCGGACGGTTCTACGTCTATTTCAACTGGAAAGGGAACCGTCTTCAGACAGTAACGTCGGCCGTGAACGAGGCCGAAGCCAAGAAGATCGAGAGAGCAGTGAAGACCGCCTTCAACATCTACCGGTTCGATCATCTGGAGCCAAAGGCCCTCGAAGTGACCCTGAAGATCTTCGAGACCAAAGGCTGGAAGCTCCCCCATGAACTGACCACACCGGAACCGGAAAAAGAGCTGACCTTGTTCCAAGGCATAAAGGACTACCTCGATGCTGGGGAAAGGAACCGGACGGTGCGGAAGGTCTTCGCCATAAACAGGATCGTGGAGTACTTCGGAGACGGAACTCCGATGGAGGACATCACGGTGCTGAGCGTACGGAAGTATCGAGACCACAGACTGGCGCAGGGCGTGAGTAACGGCACTGTGAACATCGAGGTGTCCACCCTGTCCGGCATCTTTCGTGTTCAGCTGGAAAAGCGGACACTGGAGTTCAATCCGTGCTCCATGGTCTCCCGGTTGCCGGAGACCCAGCGGGACGTGTACATCTCGTGGGATCAATTCCAGCAGATGCTTGAGGTTGCCGGGTGGCTGAGACCTATCATAAAGATCCTTTATTTCACCGGCATGAGACCTTCCGAGGTCTTTGATCTGGACTGGAAAGAGGTGGACTTCGGCAGGCGGATGATTGTGTTGCCGCCGGCGCGGACCAAGGAAGGCAAGAACGCCAATCAGAAGTGGCTCCGTGAGAAGCGTGTGCCCATGCGGAAAGAGGTTTACGACTTGCTCTGGAACATGAGGCGTCAGGATGGCGATAATGTGGTTCGACTGAACGGCCCGGTCTTCACTCATGAAGGCAGGCCGGTCACCAGAGACACCAAGCGGAAATGCTGGGCGCGTATCATCCGGCTTACCGGGCTCGTCGGTTGTCAGATGAGGGATTTTCGCCGGACCTTCAAGACAAATCTGGCTTGGTCGGGAGTTGATCGCACAATCCGCAACGCTATCGTAGGCCACAGCTCACACATCCCGGTGGAAGATCGGTACATTCATCTCACGGACGAAAGACTGCTGGAGGCCTGGACCACATGAGGTTCGATCATGAGGCGGAGCACGCCGTTGAGGACGAACGGGCAAGAGTCACGAAAGAATGACGAAAAAAGCCGGAGTCAAAGAAAAAGGCCACGGGGCAACGTGGCCTAACTCATTGTTTTCATTGGTAGGCGGGAGAGGATTTGAACCTCCGACCCCTGCCGTGTGAATCCTTTGTAACAACCAATAGTTAAGCGGTTGCCAGACATTTCCCCTGAAAAATCAATCACAACTAAACAGGATGAATCACGGTAAACACCGGTCCGTCCTCCAAAAGGTATGGAAGGAGTATGGAAGGATCTCCACTTCAAAATATTTCCCCTAATACCGCCGATGCGCACAGACGAATCGCCGCATGGGTTAACCCCGGATTATTCGGCGGGTAAACAAAGAAAAGTATGTTCTTCCGGTCAACCCCATGATATGGTGAAGGAAATAGACCGCTATCGGGGGAGAT
>JAIWNO010000304.1 GCA_020216785.1 Desulfomonile sp. | reverse complement strand
ACGCCGATTGCGATGGAGAAGGAGCTGCGGTTTGCGATCCGCGAGGGCGGACGCACCGTGGGCGCAGGCGTCGTCTCGGAAATTATCGAGTAAGGTTGTCTCAGAGAGCGTGGGAGGTTCAGGACATGGAGATGCAGGCCCTCAAAATTCGGATCAGGCTCAAAGCCTACGACCATAAGCTGCTGGACCAATCCGCAGCGGAGATCGTCGATACCGCATGGCGGACCGGCGCGAAGGTTGCGGGCCCGATTCCGCTTCCCACGCGGATTCAGAAGTACTGCGTGCTGCGCTCACCGCACATCGACAAGAAGTCGCGGGAGCAGTTCGAAATCAGAGTGCACAAGCGCTTGCTTGATATACTTGAGCCGACCCAGCAGACGCTGGACGCGCTGATGAAACTCGACCTGTCGCCGGGGGTCGATGTGGAGATCAAGGCGTAGCGTTCGGTTTTTCGCAGGCACGTTCAGGAGCGGAATATGATTCAGGGAATCATCGGAAAAAAGCTGGGCATGGTGCAAGTATTCGATCCTGACGGCCGTGCCATCGGCGTTACCGTCGTCGAGGCAGGTCCGTGCACAGTGATCCAGAAGAAGAGCGGTTCCAAGGTCCAAATCGGATTCGGCCGGACCAAAGAGAGCCGCGTGAGCAAGCCGGTGCTCGGGCAGTTCAAGAAAGCAGGTACCGAGCCGTTCCAGGTGCTGCGGGAATTCGACACGGACGATCCGGACGCTTTGGCGGTCGGACAGGAGATCCGAGCGGACATTTTCCAGCCCGGCGAGGTGGTGAAAGTCATCGGGACAGGCAAAGGCAAGGGATTTGCCGGTGTTATCAAGCGCTGGCACTTCGGGGGCGGCCGCGAGACCCACGGCTCCCGCAGCCACCGGATACCCGGATCGGTAGGCCAGTGCGCACAACCGTCTCGTGTGTTCAAAGGCCTGAGACTGCCGGGTCGGATGGGGGGCGGCAGAGTCACTGCTCCCAGCGTGACGGTGGTTGAGGTTAGGCCGGAGGAGAATCTGATCCTCCTGAAAGGCCCGGTACCGGGCGCCAACGGCGGAATCGTAAAAAAAAAAAAAAAATGATGGCCTTGGTAAACGTGATAAACCAGAAGGGTGAGAAAGTCGACACCATTGAACTGGACGACGGGATCTTTGCAGCGGACATCCGGGAGCATCTCGTTCAACGGGTGGTCGTGTGGCAGCTGGCCAAGCGTCGGCAGGGCACCGCGTCGACTCGCACCAGAGGCGAAGTAAGCGGCGGTGGTAAGAAGCCCTGGCGCCAGAAGGGAACCGGCCGTGCTCGGGCGGGCTCGAACCGTTCGCCCGTATGGACCGGCGGCGGCACGGTCTTCGGTCCCCATCCCCGCTCCTATGCCTTTTCGCTGCCTAAGAAGGTTCGCAAGGCCGCGCTCAAGTCGGTACTCTCTTCCAAGCTCCTGGAGAATCGCCTCACCGTCGTAGACAAAATCGAGTTGGATGCACCTAAGACGAGGATTTTTCTCGAAACATGCAAGAACATGGGCGTCGACGATCAAAAGACCCTCATTATAACGCCTGACAAGGACGAGTTCCTCGTGAGGTCCTCCCGGAACCTATATCGGTACCTGGTGATGCCCATTGAGGGGCTGAACGTTTACGACCTTCTCAGGTTCCCGCGGCTGGTGCTCCTCAAGGAGACTGTGCCGAAAATTCACGAGAGGCTGGGCTGACATGGACGAGTACAACATCATCCGGAGGCCCGTAATCACCGAGAAGGGCACTGCGCTGAAAGACGAGAGTAACCAGCTTGTCTTTGAGGTGGCGCTGAAAAGCACGAAGCCCGAAATCAAGAAGGCGGTAGAAAAGCTGTTCAAGGTAACGGTCCTCTCAGTGCGGACTCAAAACCGACAGGGTAAACCCAAACGACTGGGCAGGCTGATGGGCCGCCGCAGGCACTGGAAAAAGGCAATTGTGACATTGAAGGAAGGACACCGGGTCGAATTCTTCGAAGGGGTCTAGTCGGCCGGCTGACCAGGCTTCCGTAAGGCCCGAACGAGCATCAGGAAACAGAGCATGGGTGTCAAGAAATACAAGCCTACATCTCCCGGAATGCGGTTTCGCACCGGGTTCGGATTCGAGGAGCTTACCGCGACCGAGCCCCAGAAGTCGCTCACCAAGGGACTGACCAAAAGCGGCGGCCGAAACAACGCAGGCCGGATTACGGTGCGCTTCCGGGGCGGCGGTCACAAGCGCCGCTACCGGACGATCGATTTCAAGCGGGACAAAGCGGATGTTCCGGGGACGGTGGCGAGCATCGAATACGACCCGAACCGGAGCGCCCGAATCGCGCTCATTCACTATCAGGACGGCGACAAACGCTACATCTTGTGGCCGGTCGGTCTGAATGTGGGTGACACGGTTATGGCCGGCGAGGCCGCGGACATCAAACCCGGAAACAGCCTGCCGCTCAAGAATATCCCGTTGGGAACGATGGTCCACAACGTGGAAATGAAGATCGGAAAAGGCGGCCAGTTGATCCGCTCCGCTGGCGGCTACGGTCAGGTGATGGCGAAGGAACAGGGTTACGTGCAGATCAAGCTCCCGTCGGGCGAGGTCCGGATGATACACGATCGGTGCCGTGCCACAGTCGGCCAGCTGGGGATCCTCGAGCACGAGAACATCTCGTTCGGCAAGGCTGGCCGAACGCGGCATATAGGGCGCAGGCCGCATGTGCGGGGCGTGGTCATGAACCCGGTTGACCACCCGCATGGCGGCGGCGAAGGCAAGACTTCCGGCGGACGTCATCCGGTGACGCCGTGGGGTGTTCCCACCAAGGGGTACAAGACGCGCAAGGCAAAGAAGTACTCCGATAAGTACATACTGAAACGGAGGAAATAGCGACCATGCCTCGTTCCGTCACAAAAGGTCCGTTTGTGGATGGGCACCTCCTCGAGAAGGTAAGGGAAGCTCAGGGCACCGGGTCGAGGAAGGTCATCCAGACTTGGTCCCGGAGATCCACGATTATCCCGGACATGGTCGGGCTTACCTTCGCAGTGCACAACGGCAAGAAGTTCATCCCCGTGTTCGTTACGGAGAACATGGTCGGTCACAAGCTCGGGGAATTTTCCCCGACGCGCACCTTCTACGGTCACGCGGGTGACAAGAAGGCAAAGAAGGGCAAGAAGTAATGGAGTGGGAGGCTACCCTGAGACATGCGCGGATCTCGCCGTCCAAGGCGCGGCTCGTGGCGGACCTCGTGCGGGGCAAGTCGGTGGACGACGCCTTGGCGCTGCTCCGTTTCACGCCGCAAAAGGCGGCCCGCATTCTGACTAAGGTGATTCGGTCCGCAGTGGCAAATGCCACTCAGTCGCACGGCGTGGACGAGGACCGTCTCTACATTCGGACGCTGACCGTGGACGGAGGGCCGATGCTCAAGCGATGGAGCCCCCGGGCCATGGGACGCGCCACCCGTATTCGCAAACGCACCAGCCACATCATGGTGGGCTTGGATATGGATTAAGATCGCTCAATGGGACGGCCTCACGACCGGCATAATGCCTGTCCGGGTCGGCCCTGCACCCCCTGAGGAGGGTTCACGTGGGTCAGAAGACACATCCGCACGGGTTCCGGCTCGGCGTCATCCGGACATGGGACTCCCGGTGGTATTCCGAAAAGGATTACGGCGATTTCCTCGTCGAGGATCTTCGACTGCGGAATTTCATCAAAAAGCGTCTGTCGCAGGCAAGTATTGCCAAGGTAGAGATTGAGCGCGCGGCGGGAAAGATCCGGATGATCATTCACACGGCCCGGCCGGGAATCGTCATCGGGCCGAAAGGAAGCGAGATCGAAAAACTGCGTAGAGCTATCCAGTCGGAAACCGATAAGGACGTGGTGGTCGATATCAAGGAAATCCGGAGACCCGAGATCGACGCGCAGCTCGTGGCGGAAAACGTGGCCCAACAGCTTGAGCGCCGTGTCGCCTTTCGACGGGCCATGAAGAAATCGGTGACCGGAGCGCTCAAGTCCGGCGCGAAAGGCATCCGCATTGCCACTGCCGGCCGCTTGGGCGGCGCGGAAATGGCGCGGCGGGAATGGTATAGAGAAGGCCGCGTTCCGCTGCAGACCCTCAGGGCGGACATCGACTACGGTTTTGCCGAAGCTACGACCACGTACGGCGTGATAGGCGTCAAGGTATGGATTTTCAAGGGCGAAATGATCGCTCGCGAGCCGTCGGAGAGTTGAGATGCTAGCCCCCAAGAAAGTCAAATACAGAAAGAAGCAAAAAGGCCGAAGGACCGGCAGGCCTTTGAAGGGAACCAAAGTGTCGTTCGGTGAATACGGGCTCATGGCCCTCGAGCCGACCTGGATCACTGCCCGACAGATCGAGGCCGGCCGAATCGCAATGACGCGCCATGTGAAGAGGGGCGGCAAGATCTGGATACGGGTCTTCCCGGACAAGCCGATCACGAAGAAGCCGGCTGAAACCCGTATGGGCAAAGGCAAAGGTTCTCCCGAGGACTGGGTAGCAGTGGTCAAGCCCGGAAAGATCATGTACGAGATGGAAGGTGTGCCCATTGAGGTTGCTCGTGAGGCCTTCCGCCTCGCGGCCCGCAAACTCCCGGTCAAAAGCCGCTTTGTCGTGCGGGAGGAGGTGGCATGAAAGCGCGGGAGCTCAGGCAGATGTCCGTCGACGAGCTCCGCGTCAAGGAACGCGAATTCCGTGACGAAGAGTTCAAGTTGCGCTTCAAGCACGCCACAGGCCAGCTTGACAAGACCAGTCGCCTCCAGCAACTGCGTCGGACTATTGCACGGGTGAAAACCATCATCCGCGAGAAGGAGGGTTCTTAATGGAGAACTCCCCGAAGAAACGCGGCCAACATAAGGTCCGCACGGGCGTCGTGGTGAGCGATAAAATGGATAAGACCGTCGTGGTGGAAGTCTCCCAGACGGTGTTGCATCCGGTATACAAAAAATACGTCCGCCGCCGAAAACGGTTCATGGCCCACGATGAAGAAAACCGCTGCCGGATAGGCGACGAGGTAACGATCGTGGAAACACGTCCGCTGAGCCGAAGAAAGAACTGGCGGGTGCAGAAGATCGTGAAAGAGGCGTCGCTGCCTGGAGGTGCTTTATGATTCAACAGCAAACCAGGCTGGATGTGGCGGACAATTCCGGCGCCAAGGAGCTGTTCTGCATCAAAGTGCTCGGAGGTACGCGACGGAAATATGCGTCAGTAGGGGACGTGATCGTGGTCTCGGTCAAAGAGGCCATCCCGAACGCCAAGGTCAAGAAGGGCGAGGTGCACAAAGCGGTAGTCGTGCGTACCACCCGGGCCGTGAGACGTCCGGACGGGTCGTACATCCGCTTTGACGACAATTCGGCTGTCCTGATTAACAATCAGCTGGAACCCATCGGCACGCGCATCTTCGGTCCCGTGGCACGGGAACTGCGAGCCAAGAAGTTCATGAAGATCGTATCCCTTGCCCCGGAGGTGCTCTGAAATGGCGCACATTAAAGCGAAAGACACGGTAAAGGTGATTGCCGGGAGCGAGAAAGGGCGTCAGGGCAAGGTCATCAAGGTGATCGTCGAGGATAACGCCGCGCTCGTGGAGCGACTCAACTTCGTTAAGCGGCATTCACGGGCCGGCGGCAAGGTCGGTCAACAGGGTGGAATTATCGAGAAAGAAGCGCCGATCCCTCTGCCGAAACTCATGCTGGTGTGCCCCAAGTGTTCCAAACCGACAAGGACCGGCATCAAGAAACTGGGTGACGGCAGCCGTGTCCGGTACTGCAAGAAGTGCTCGGAACAGATAGACACCTAAGAGGAAACACGCAATGGCGTCCAGGCTCAGGGAATATTACAAGGAATCGGTCGTGCCGGCCCTCATGGAACGGTTCAAGTATTCTAACCGGATGCAGGTGCCGCACCTGAAAAAGATTGTCATCAATATGGGGCTTGGAGAAGCGATACAAAACCCCAAGGCCCTGGAGAGCGCTCAGCAGGAAATGGCCCTGATCACCGGTCAGTGGCCGGTTCTCCGCAAGGCCAGGAAGTCCATCGCTTCGTTCAAACTCCGTGAGGGAATGACAATCGGGTGCAAGGTCACGCTGCGGCGGGATACGATGTACCATTTCCTTGACAAGCTGATAAGCATCGCTCTGCCAAGGGTGCGGGACTTTCGCGGTGTGAGCCCGAAAGGGTTTGACGGACGGGGAAACTTTTCGATGGGGATCAAGGAACAGATCATCTTTCCGGAGATCGATTACGACAAGATTGACAAGATCCGCGGCATGAATGTAACAGTAGTAACTTCGGCTCGATCGGACGAGGAAGCACGAGAGCTGCTGGGGTTTCTGGGCATGCCTTTCCGGAAATAGCGCATCCCGATCCTGTACGGAGGACGTATGGCGAAAACAAGCATGATGGTCAAGGCGGCAGGCGTGCAGAAATTCCGAGTGCGCCAGTACAATCGTTGCCAGATATGCGGCAGGCCCAGGGCTTATTACCGGAAGTTCAAAATGTGCCGGATCTGTCTGAGGAACGAGGCCCTGAAGGGCAACGTTCCCGGCATGGTCAAATCCAGTTGGTAGGAGAAGCGTCTGATGTGTATGACTGACCCTATCGCCGATATGTTGACGCGGATCCGGAACGCCCGGCACGCTCGCAAGGAACAGGTCACGATCCCCGCGTCCAATCTCAAGATCGGAATAGCCCAGATCCTGAAAGAAGAAGGGTATATCAAAAAATATAAGGTCATCAGGTCCGCCAAAAACAAGCAGGGCGTGCTCAGGGTAACCCTGCGATACGACGACGATAACGTCTGTGGCATCGAAGGGCTCGCACGGATTTCCCGTCCGGGCCGCAGAGTCTACGTGGGCAAAGACCACGCGATGAAGAGCCACGGCGGTGTTGGGACGCTGATCGTCTCAACTTCCAAGGGGATCATGACCGACAGGGAAGCCAAGCGCCAAGGCATCGGCGGCGAGGTCCTCTGCAGCGTTTGGTAACAAGTACGTTTCGGGAGCAGCATTCATGTCCAGAATCGGCAAGGCCCCCATCACTATACCGGAAAAGGTCAAGGTCACCTTTACGCCCCCCACTCTCCAGGTGGAAGGCCCGAAGGGCTCGCTGAGCATGGCGGTGTCCGACTTGGTAACGCTCGACATGGAAGAAACCCAGATCCGGGTGTCCACACCTCAGAGTCACCGGAAGTATCGGTCCATGCACGGCCTTATGCGGACCCTCATTCAAAACATGGTGACCGGCGTCACGGCGGGTTTCACGAAGTCTTTGGAGATCCAAGGAGTTGGGTACAGGGCTGAGACCGACGGGAGCAATCTTACCCTCATAGTGGGGTACTCTCACCCCGTGGTAATGCCGATTCCGGAAGGGTTGGCGATCGAGGTGGAAAAGAATACCCTCATCCATGTCCGAGGCATCGATAAACAGCAGGTTGGTGAAATGGCCGCGCGCATTCGGCGGGTCCGCAAACCTGAGCCGTACCGTGGCAAAGGCATCCGCTACCTCGGTGAAGCGGTACGGCGCAAGGTAGGCAAGGCCGGAGGCAAGTAAGCTACATTACCGCGGCGTGGAGTCAGTCAGGCTCCGGCTGCGGACCAGAGGATATCACGATGGCGAAGGAAGGCGACAAGAGAGCCTCAAGGGAAAAGCGAAAAAAACGGGTACGCTCCAAGATCGTGCAGGTCGGGGAACGGCCTCGGTTAACGGTCTTCAGGTCCAACAGAAATATCTTCGCCCAGATAATCGATGACCGCGCGGGAACCACGCTCGTGGCCGCCTCCACCCTTGACAAGGGATTCCGCAGGAAGCCCGGAGAGGGCAAGTTTGACAAGGATGCCGCTCGTGAAGTAGGCAAGCGCATCGCGGAGCGCGCAAAGGAAAAAAATGTGACCAAGGTGGTCTTCGACAGAGGCCCCTACCTGTACCACGGCAAAGTGAAAGCCCTCGCGGAGGGCGCACGCGAAGCCGGACTTGATTTCTGATGGTGTAAGGAACCGAAGGAGGATTCGCTTGCTCAATCGAACCAATGTGCCAGCCGAAGGCGAATTGAAGGACCGACTGGTTCACCTGAGTCGCGTCGCAAAGGTGGTCAAAGGCGGCAGACGGTTTTCATTCAGCGCGGTTGTCGTGGTCGGTGACGGTCGGGGACGCGTCGGCTTTGGCCTGGGCAAGGCCAATGAGGTGCCTGAGGCTATTCGCAAAGGCGTGGAGCGCGCCAAGTCCTCCATGATCGACGTCCCGGTTTCCGGAGGCACGATACCGCATGAAATCGTTGGACAATACGGAGCTGCGAAGGTACTTCTGAAACCCGCGTCGTCCGGGACCGGCGTGATCGCGGGCGGACCGGTGCGTGCCGTGGTGGAATCCGCAGGCATCACCGATATCTTGACCAAATGCATCGGCACCAACAACCCCCACAACGTGGTCAAGGCTACCTTCGAAGGACTCAAAGGATTGCGCACCCAGCGGGATATCGCAAAGCGCCTTGGCCGCGACGCAGAGGAACCTGAGAGAGAAAACGAGGAAGGAGAGGAGTACCTTTCCAATGCTTAAGGTGACACTGAGCAAGAGCACCATCGGGGGCACCAAGTCACAGTCTGCTACCGTTCGCGGCCTCGGCCTCCGCAAGATCGGGCAAAGTCGAACGGTTGAGGATAGCCCCGCGGTGCGCGGTATGCTGCGTAAAGTGGCACACCTCGTCCGCGTCGAAGAAGTGGCGGAGTGATCCGCTGCCGGTTTTTCGGAGAGTGATTCATGGATCTGTCGAACCTCAAAGGACCAAAGAATAAGAAACGGAGAAGAATCGGCCGCGGCGAATCGTCAGGCTGGGGAAAGACCTCCGGCAAAGGTCACAAGGGCCAGAAAGCCCGCTCAGGCGGCTCAATATCCCCTGCGTTTGAGGGCGGCCAGATGCCCTTGCAGCGCCGAATTCCGAAGAAGGGCTTCAGCAACGCTCCATTTAAGGTACGCTACAATGTGGTGCACGTGAAGGACTTGGCCCGACTGGAGGCCGGGACTGTAGTGACGGCGGAAATTCTCAGGGAGATTGGATTGGTGAAGAAGTCCGGGCCGGTCAAACTCCTTGCCGACGGTGACGCTGCCGGCCCATATACGGTCAGGCTCGACAAAGTAAGCAATCAGGCACGGTCCAAAATTGAAGCGGCAGGAGGCACGATCGAGGAGCTGTGACAGAATTCCGCGATCGAATGCAGACCATTCCGCGTAATCGTAAGCGGTTTTTCCCAGGGAGACTCAGGTGGCGCTCGTAGGTTCCATCGCCAACATAGCCAAGATACCGGAGCTGAAACGCAGAGTGATTTTCACGCTGCTGATGCTCCTGGTGTATCGGATTGGGGTTCATGTTCCGACTCCGGGGATCAACGCGAGCGCGATCAAGGACTTCTTCCAGAAATACGCGCAAACGCTGTTCGGAATCGTGGACATGTTCACCGGCGGCGCGATGGAGAATTTCTCCGTCTTTTCGCTGGGGATCATGCCGTACATCAGCGCATCGATCATCCTGCAGCTGCTCACTGTAGTAGTGCCGCACCTCGAGCGCCTCTCGAAGGAAGGTGAGGCTGGACGCAAGAAGATCACCCAGTACACGCGGTACGGCACTGTGGTTCTGTCGCTGATTCAGGGCTTGGGGATCAGTATCGGCCTGGCTCGGACCGAGGGCATGGTCTACATGTCCAAGCCCGCATTCGTCATACTCTCTATGATTACCCTCACCGCGGGAACGGCCTTCCTGATGTGGCTGGGCGAGCAGATCACGGAAAGAGGTATCGGCAACGGGATCTCCCTCATCATCTTTGCCGGTATTGTGGCACGAATGCCGTCCGCTTTGGGAAGCACCGTTCAGCTCGTGAAGACGGGTGAAATGGGATTTCTTATCCTGCTGCTCCTCTTGGCGATCATGGTGGTGGTGATTGCAATCATCGTATTCGTGGAACGAGGACAGCGGCGAATCCCGGTCCAATACGCCAAACGAATTGTGGGAAGGCGGGTCTACGGGGGACAGAGCACCCACCTGCCTCTGAAAGTGAATACCGCCGGCGTTATTCCTCCAATCTTTGCGTCGTCTCTCATTATTTTCCCTGCGACCATCGCGCAGTTCCTGAATGTTCCGTTTTTGCAGACCGTGACGAGCTGGCTGCACCCGGGCACGTTGGTGTACGAGGTCATCTACGTCGCGATGATTGTCTTCTTCTGCTACTTCTATACTGCGGTCACGTTCAACCCGATTGATGTCGCGGACAACATGAAGAAGTACGGCGGGTACATCCCCGGTATCAGACCGGGGAAGAAAACCGCGGAATACATCGACAAGGTTTTGACGCGGATCACCTTCGGCGGCGCGGTGTACATCTCTGCGGTGTGCGTGCTCCCGTCGTTGCTGATCTCCAAATTCAACGCACCGTTTTATTTCGGCGGAACTTCGCTCCTTATCGTTGTTGGTGTTGCGCTCGACACGCTGGCGCAGATCGAATCCCATATGATTCAGCGGCACTACGAAGGTTTTATCCGGACGGGTCGCATCAAAGGACGACGCGGCTAGCCGCTGCCTTGCAAGGAAGGTGCTATGAGAATCGTACTGCTCGGAGGACCTGGATCAGGCAAAGGGACACAGGCTAAGAAGCTCGTGGACAAATACGGCATCCCCCAGATTTCGACCGGCGATATCTTTCGCGCTGCCCTCAAAGAAGGGACACCCATGGGCCTCAAGGCCAAGACTTACATGGATAAGGGCGAACTCGTCCCGGATGATGTTGTCGTAGGAGTGGTAGAGGAACGGCTGAAAAAGCCGGACCTGGACAAAGGCTTCATGCTGGACGGATTCCCGAGGACCCTTCCGCAGGCGGAAGCGCTTGACCGGATTCTCGGCAGCATGAGCAAGAAGGTCGATCACGCGGTGCTCGTGGATGTGCCCGATCAGGAACTGATGGCCCGGCTCACCGGCCGTAGGACCTGCCGCAACTCGAACTGCGGGAAGATGTACCACGTGATGTTTAACCCGCCGAAGAAAGAGGGCGTGTGCGACGCGTGCGGCAGCGAGCTCTATCAGCGGGACGATGACTCGGAAGCGACCATCAGGGAGCGGCTGAATGTGTACAACGCTCAGACGGCTCCTCTGATCGACTATTACAAAGAGAAGGGTCTGCTGCGACGCGTCGAGGGCGTAGGGCCCATCGACGAGATCTTTGCAAGTATCGTAAAGATCCTCGGCTGAGAAGGCGGTTTGTCAGGCCGCGTCACAACAATGCGGTGAACGCCGGACAGCCGCTGCCGGTGGGCAAGCCGGGTCGGACCGGTCTCTCCCCGCGTAGCGGGAGCAAGGAGGTGCCCCGTGAAGGTCAGGGCATCAGTGAAGAGAATATGTGACAAGTGCAAGATTATCAAACGCAAGGGAGTGGTTCGGGTGATCTGCGAAAATCCCAAGCATAAACAACGGCAAGGGTAACCCGACCCACGTTCGTTTCGTCTCCAGGAGGAAGACTGTGGCGCGTATTGCAGGAGTGGACCTTCCGAAAAATAAGCGCATGGAGATCGCCCTCACGTACATCCACGGGATAGGCCGACCCACTGCGCGGAAGATCCTCGACGAGTCCGGCATCGATCCAGGTACGAAGTCGGACCAACTCAGCGAAGTGGATGTCGCGAGGATCAGGGAGGTCATTGACCGCTCGTACAAGGTGGAGGGTGATCTCCGCCGCGAAGTGACGATGAACATCAAGCGGCTCATGGACCTTGGTTGCTATCGGGGCCTGAGGCATCGTCGCGGCCTGCCGGTCCGCGGCCAGCGGACACATACCAACGCGCGGACCCGGAAGGGACCGCGGAAAATGCAGATCGGCAAGCGCAAGTAGTGGTACTGCTGCGGCCTGACAGGAGATTGAGATGCCACGAAGGCGAA
>JAIWNO010000171.1 GCA_020216785.1 Desulfomonile sp. | reverse complement strand
TGCATACGCAACACTCGATACGGGTGGCTGGTTAGGCCTTACCCGACAGGGACTTGCACCCTGAAAGAGGTGCCAGGCTTCGCCTGGCGCACTGGTAACTGCCATAACGATTGGGGGCGGGGATGAGCCCTGCCCCTACCTCCCTAAATGATCTGTTGAAATCGCGGCAGGCTCATCACCTTCTGTTCGCGAAAACCCGCGCCTTCCACATGTCCGCGTCTGAATGTTCCTTGTCGCCGAGGGTCTCGTAGCACTTGGCGCGCAGCAAATATACCTCCCCGCTGTATGGATTGACCTTGGCTGCGTGATTCAGGTCTTTGAGCGCCTGCGCGTGCTCGTTCAGTTCGAGGTAAAGCTTTGCCCGGCGCAGACGAGCGTCAAAACTGTTGGGATCGAGGTTCAATGCTCGCGAGTAGGCTTCGGCAGCCCGGTCGATGTGTGAGTCCGCGGCATGGATGTCTCCTCGAGTAATGTACGCTGGAGCAAATGTGGATTCCTTTTCCAGAGCGACGCCTACCTGTTTCATGGCTTCCGCGGTGTCTCCTTTGGTGAGGAGCGCCTCCGCAAGCAGCTGATATCCAGCGGGATCGTCGGGCCGAAGACTGATAGCTTTGTGCAAATCATCAATCGCACGTTCGAGCTGACCGGGGTTAAAATAGAGGCTTCCCCGCAAGAGCAACGCTTCTGCCGAATCGGGCGTCAGCTCCACGGCCTTGTCCAGGTCCGCGAGGGCACGGTCACCGCGACCCATGATCTTGTAAATCTGCGCACGCCTGATAAGAAGCGATGCGTTGTCAGGGCTCAAATCAAGGGACTTGTTCAGGTCCTTCAAAGCGGCGAGATAATTCCCCAGCCTTAGATGCACCCGAGCCCTGTTGATGTACGGCAGGACATCTTCAGGATCGAGAACGATGGAGCGGCTCAGCTTTTCCAGTGCCTCGGAATGGCGCCCCATCATCGTGAGCAGGATCCCCTGGTTCATGAAAAGCACCGCGTCCGACGGGTCGAATTCGGCCGCGCGATCATAGTCTTTCAGGGCTTGCTCATTTTCACCCATGGCACGATGCGCGTCTGCCCGGTACAAATAGATCGATTTCATGTCCGGATCGAGCAGGAGCGCTTTGTTGAAGTCGTCGACGGCTTTTTGTGGCCTCGATGCCTTGAGGTGCGCGAACCCTCTGCGTAGCAACGCCTCGGTGTTCTTGGGATGAATGGCAGCAAGCCTGTCCATCTCTTCCACGACCCGGTCGTACTCTTCCCGCTCCATGTGAATGGCGGCTCGACCGAAATAGCCGGTCTCCTCCTTGGGATCGAGAGCGGTAGATCGGTTGAAGGAAGCCCACGCCTTATTGAAATCTCCCTTGTAAAAGTACACCATGCCGATGGCGGACACAATTGACGCTTTGTTTGCAGTGCTCATCTCAGCCCGGGTGAGATCCTCCAGGGCTTGGTCGTACTGTCTCAACCGAGCAAAGAGCGCCCCGCGCGCTTCCCATGCCTCCGTATATGACGGCTGGATCCCGATTGCGTCCCCATAATCTCTGCACGCGGCTTCGCATTCACCCATTTGCTCGTGAACGCGTCCACGCAGCACAAGAGCCGGAACATTACGAGGATTGTCCCGAAGCACCGGCTCAAGCAGTTCCAGCGCTGCCGATAACTCACCCCGATTCAGCAATCGCGCGGCCCTGTCCAGGTCGGTATCCCCTGTGCGGCCGCATGCGGCGAGCACAGTGCAGCAGGCTGCCAACACGGTGATGGCCACAATCCGACGTGCTGCGGTCAGAACGAATGAAACCATTGCGCTCCGCCTCATAACCCGTTCCAAGGAGGCCCTGAAAAAGCCCTCCGGCGCCTTTACCCGCGCAATCTAGCTTTTGGAGTCGAACTTGTCAACCACGGGCTGTCCATGCAAAAGTTCGGCCTTGACAACTCCCCCCACCGTCAAGTCACCGGAGCACATTCGCAAATCGAGTTTGACTGTTACTTCGACTCGGTCTAAGGTAGGTCTCTACGGAGGCGAGATGAATTCCACCGATGATCTGGAAGAGCTCCGGATGGCAATTGCCCAAATCCGCAAGGATCATGATCTGCTGATGACGAGCCTGACAACGTTCGCGGACAGTGTGAAAACTGCCCTGATAGGGACCCTGAACAGAGAAACCTCCTTGCAAGCCGAACTCGCGGCAATCAAGCACAAGCTGGCGGATTTGGAAGCACGCATCGAGCGACTGGATCCGGTCCAGTAACAGGAGCCCCCACGCCGATCATCAGAGGTATTCCGGCGGGACGTATTTTCTGATGCACTGCTCTATACAGTCTCTGAAGCCGCCAGTGTTGAATGTCGGATCGTAACGATTGCGACAATCTCGGATGCACGATTCCAGCTCGTAGAGGGTACCGTCCGACACCGGCACGGCCAAGAGGAGCAACGCCGCCGCAAGGAAGAGCAAGAGCTTGATTTTCACGTGCTTACTCCTTTCGCCTGTGTCATTATAGCATTCAGCACAATGCGTTTCTAGAGCCGGAGCCATTGATGCGCTCTGAAGGGGGAAGCCATGACGCCGATGGTGCACGAGTTGCTTCAACATCTGCAAGGCCGGGCCTTGCGCAGAACGGAGGATCGCCTCAACCATGTCGGAACAGGCGCCAAACTTGAGGCGCTCGTCTGGATCGATCGGACGTCCTTGACCGTAACAGTGGAGAAATCCGTCGATGAAGTGGGGTCGGTCGAAGATTTTATTGTGAACGGTAAATGGGAGGCCCATGTACGGAAGGACAAGTTCCACATCGGACGACTGTACGACAAGGTCTGGGGCGATGACGAGCGTCCGTACGGCTTTTTTGCGATCCGTATGCGGTGCCGAGATGGCGTGCTTACCGGATCTCCGCACATCGAAATCATGGTTGAAGACCCGGACCAGGAACCGAAGAGCTATGCTCTACGCTTTGCAGAAGAGCTCGTTCGGAGCAAAGTCGCCGACGCGTTGGAGTGAATGCGACGAAAAAGCTTGTGTCATTCACTCCGCATGGTTTATGTAAAATATTTGTTTTGATCACCTCGGTGAAAACATATTTCAGGAGACACACGATGAAAGGACTTAACAGGCTCTTCCTCGTGGCCGTGGTTGCGGCGCTGTTCACCGGTCTTGCGGCCGGAGATCTTCTCGCCCAGCAATCAGGCTGGTACAATCCGGTACCGTACAACGTCGGCTATCCGTGGGGAACCGCTGGATGGGGCGAGGCCAGCGTCGGCTCTGGAAACTATAACCCGAGCGCAGCCGTGTGGGCCGGCTTCGGCCTCATGGGCGGGAGCTTCGGCGTTGGTCTGGGTTATGGCGGTCAGGGCGACGTGACCGTCAACATACCCGGGATGGGCGACATAATCGGTTTTCAGTGGTAACTCGACCCGGCGTTCAGTGCATCACGGCGTGTGAGCGCCAACCTCAATCACGCATTCCTTCAGTCGCGTAGGCGCGTCCGCTCAAGCTTGTCATTGCAGCCCCGCGGAAAGGCGGTGGAAGCAATGACAAATTCAACCGTCATTCCCTTTGCAAGCCGTATTGCGTGCGCTGAAACGTACGACTACTCATGTTACGCCCTTCGGGCGAGGACTTCCTGCCGAACCAGAAAATTAACAAATTCTGTAGGCTTTCCAACACGCGACTAAAGCCTTATTCATTAATGTAACTTATCTTGAAATAGTGATATCACTATGGTATTATATAAGAAATTTGTCAGGAGAATTTCCTTTGCACCGAATCGTTCTCACTGCTCTCGTCGCAGCCACCCCTCTATGCTCTGCTCCAATCTCTTCGACCGCGACGGACCGTAACGCCCTACAACGCTCGGTAACGTGGGCCCAGCGCCTTTTCGAGGAAAACTCCCTTTCCGCGTCGCTGCTCTTCTGGCCGAATTTCTTCTTGGGCGGGCTGGTGCGAGCGGGGTTGGAACTCGGTCAGGGGCGTGAGCATCCATATGTGACCATTCCGCCTCCCGCTCACCGCGGATCACGGGGACCCTGCCACTGATAGTCTTATTTTTTTCGGGTTCGAGTGCTATAGTTGCCTCAATGCTACTGAGGCCCAGCCGCCCTGCCCGGTTTGGGCCGACATTCCACGAGGTGTACCATGGTGTGGCCCAGGTTCGTCCTTTCCGCTGTGGTTCTCATCGTCACGAATCTCATTGTGGGGAGCATTTCACTATCGTTGAGTGTTATCGCTGCGGTAATGCTGATCGGCGCACTTGTTTTTGCGCTCATCCTGCTGGCACTTCTCGGCATGTGCGTAGTCATGGAGAAGTTGAACTGGTTGTCGGCGGGATGGACCGACGCGAAGATCGAGCGGCTCAAGGCATGGGCCGGTCGGACCTGGCGCGGGATGCCGTTATGGTATCATGAACAGAAGCGACGCACCATCGACATGCTCATCAAGATGCTCAAGGAAAAGGAGGCGCCCGAACCCCACGGGGCTGTTAGAATGCTCAAATCCGCTGTGGCGGCGCTGACAATTCTGCTCGCAATAGTGCTGGTGAAGTACTCGCTCAATATATCTGTCGGTTGGTCTATCGCACTCGTAACGGTCGGTTGTGTGATCGCGGCCATCCCTGTCGTATACGTAAAAAATCGTTACGCGGCAAATGAACCCGAAGAGACTACGGGCAAACCTCTCCCCATTGAACTACTCTCGGTGGAGGCGCTCGGAGTGAAATCCGACGAGTTGATCACCGCTCTACAGGAACTTCTGGAACTCCACAGGAGCGGCCGGCTGCGAGAATTGTCGGCAGCGGCTTTGGCACCTTCCGCGTCTCCGTCGCGGCCCATGACAGAGACGGTGAGTGAAGGGGGCGGAATATAGGCGTCATCGATGCGACAATCGGACCTTAACGAAATTCTCAAGCGACATTCCGACTGGCTGGTCGACCCTGCCCGCGGCCAACAAGCCGACCTGAGCAACGCGCTCCTACGGGAAGTCATCCTCAAGGACGCCGATCTCACCCGTGCGATACTCAAGGGCACGGACCTGCGCGGTTCTTGCGCTCCCGGCGCGCGTTTCGTCGAGGCCGACCTGAGACAGGCCAAACTGATCGAAGCGGTCCTTCAACGATCCAGCCTGTCGCAGGCCTTACTTTGCGGTGCGGACCTGACCGAGGCGAAGCTCGAGAATGCAGACCTGATGCGAGCAGATTTGACGGGCGCTATCCTCACAGGCGCCGACCTGCGAGGGGTCAATCTCGTCGGCGCGAACTTGGCTGGGGCCGACCTTTCCAACGCTAACCTCACAAAGGCTCGGCTCGCCGGTGCAGACCTTTCGCACGCGGATCTGACGGACTCGACCCTGCTGGAAGCAGATTTGAGCGGCGCGATACTCAGCAGAGCAAATCTCCGACGCGCACACATGAACCTCGCCAACTTTGCGAACGCTGATCTGTCCAACGCCCGGCTCAGCGCGGCCGACCTTATGGGAGCAGACTTGAGCCAGACCGATCTCAGGGGTGCGCGGCTGAGACTCGCTGATTTGCGAGGAGCAAAACTGGCAGGAGCGAAGCTTCTTGGTGCGGATCTCTCCGCCGCAAACCTTCTCAAAGCAAACTTGCGCGGAGTCACTCTGAGCCCGGCAAGGCTTCGCCGCGTGTGTCTGTACGGTGCGGATCTCACCGCTGCAATCTTGGAAAAAGCGGATCTCTACCACGCGGATCTCTTCGAGGCGAACCTCATGGCAGCGGACCTGAGTTCCGCGATTCTCACCGGTGCTGATTTGTATCGGGCAAACCTTGCTTCCGCGAAGCTCGACGCTGCAGACCTCAGGCGAGCGGACCTCAGGCACGCCAATCTCAATAAAGCGAGGCTCTGCGGCGCGGATTTGTCCCACGCAAATCTCTATAAGTCGGACTTGACAGACGCTGATCTTTCGGATGCCGATCTGCACGAGGCAAACTTAGTGGACGCGGTGACACAAGGGACGAAGGGCCTGAAGGCCTAGCGTTCCAATCCACCGTCGATTGAATCGCCCACTTCATGGGAATCGGTACTCATGTGAAGCCAAGCAAATATACGAGAAGGTGCGCGGATCTTGTTTCACCTCTGACCACGCGCAGCGCACAGAGAGCAAGTAGGGGCGGACCCCGGATCGAGCCAGGGGCAGACTCGGAGTGTCTGCCCGTCTTCCCCTGATTACAAGCTTCCAACAGCGTGCACCCGCGGTGAACCCTGAAAGCCGGGCCGACACGTGGGTTGGCCCCTACCAAACGTCGTTGAAGTTACCTCTTGGAGAGCGCATCGGTATGAACATTTTCGCTCTCGGGGGCAAAGTGCCGATGTCTTGTTGCGAGCCGCTCTGTGTGATATAATTATAAGGTATTGTAATTAGTTCGACTTACCGAGATAGACTCCGCGATTCAGTGAGGTCAGCCATGCGCACCCCTTGCCGGAACATGTCATTCGGCGTGCAGGCGGCGCTCACGGCGCTTTGCCTCATAGTCGGTCTTGCCGTGGCAAGTCCCAGCCTCGGTCAACAGGACGAGAAAGCTCTTAAGCGAGAAGCCTTGGAGTCGTCTTCTGCTACTCAAGCCCGAGCGGGGGATCTGTACGCTCTCTTGGTGGGAATCTCCGATTACGGCAACCCGCGGGTGCCGAAACTGAAAGTTTCGGATAAAGACGCTCGCGATATCGCTGCATTCCTAAAGACTCAGACGAAGCTTTTCCGCAACGTTCACATCACGCTGCTCACCAACGAGCAGGCGACCCGGTCTGAAGTGGAAAAAGAGCTTATCTATAAACTACGCCGCGCGGGTAAGGACGACACGGTACTAGTTTTTCTCAGCGGTCACGGGGCGGACGATCCCAACACACCGGGAGAATTCTTCTTTCTGACGTACGACGCGGACCCCAACTACCTCGCGGCTTCTGCATTGCATATGAGCCGGCAGTGGTGGTTGCGCAAGCTCGACGCACGACGAGTGGTCCTCATCGCAGACTCCTGTCATGCAGGCGGCTTTTCCCCGGAAGGCTCCAAGTCACTCGCTCCGTCTCTGGAGCGGTTCATGCAGCAATTCAAAGAGTCGGAAGGGAGAATTCTCCTCACATCTTCCCGATCCGACGAAGTGTCCCGAGAAAAGCCCGAGCGAGGCAACAGCGTCTTTACCTATTATCTGCTGGAGGGACTCAAGGGAGCCGCTGACCGCGACGGCGACCAAGCGGTTACGCTGCGGGAATTGTACGATTACGTGTACGAGAAGACCAAGGAAGAGACTAACGGGTTCCAATCTCCTCGGATGGAGGGGCATCTCGTGGGTGCGTTCCCCCTTGCACTCGCGAGTCTTCGTCCGTCGGAGCCGATCAGCGTTCCGGAACCGTCAAAGCCTGCCGCCGATGCACCTTCGCGGCCGACTCATTCACCCGAGCAAATCCGCAGCCTCCGCGAGCGAGCAGCCCGAGGCGATGCGGTCGCTCTAAACAATCTCGGTCTTTGCTATTCCACTGGAGACGGAGTTGCACGTGACTACGGGGAGGCGGCTCGACTGTTCCGGATGGCTGCGGACAAGGGTGTTGTTGCGGCGCAGTACAACCTTGCGCTCGCATACCGGGACGGTGAGGGAGTGCCGAAAGACTACGGGGAAGCGGTCCGGTGGTTTCGCAAGGCTGCGGAGCAAGGCCACCCCGCATCTCAGAATCAATTGGGATTAAGGTATTACCACGGTCAAGGTGTGCCCAAGGACAACAAGGAAGCCGCGAAATGGTACCGGAAAGCCGCGGAGCAGGGTTATCCATGGGGCCAGTATAATCTGGCCCTGCACTACAGAGACGGTGAAGGCGCTCCAAAGGACATGGAGGAAGCGGTCCGGTGGTTTCGCAAGGCCGCGGAGCAAGGACACGCGGATGCGCAGAATCAGCTCGGCCTCCGATATAACAATGGTGAGGGAGTACCCAAAAACCACACAGAGGCTGCTCGCTGGTACCGAATGGCCGCGGAAAAGGGCCATTCGGCTGCGCAATATAACCTTGCAATCCTTTATCGCGACGGAAGGGGGGTCCCAAAGGATTTGCAGCAGGCTTTCGCCTGGTATCGCAAATCCGCGGACCAAGGTGACCCGGACGCTCAAAACCAAGTGGGCATCCGCTACTACAAAGGTGAGGGAGCGGCAAAAGACTATAAAGAAGCGGCGCGTTGGTTCCTCGCTGCCGCCGAAAAGGGACATGCCGCCGCTCGTAATAATCTCGGCGAAATGTATCGGGACGGCGAGGGTGTTGCCAAGGACTTCAGCGAAGCCCTCAGGTGGTTTCGCCTCGCAGCGGACCAAGGGTATGCTCCGGCCCAATGCAATCTCGGGAGACTCTACAGAGACGGTAATGGGGTTCCGAAAGATTATAGGGAGGCGGTCAAGTGGTACCGTCTAGCCGCGGATCAGGGTAATGCAGATGCGCTCAATCAGATGGGCTTGCGCTACCATTACGGTCAAGGTGTTGCCAAAGACGATCGGGAGGCAGTGAAATACTATCAAATGGCTGCCGAAAAAGGCCATTCCTGGGGGCAATACAATCTGGGGGTGAACTATCGCGATGGCGTAGGCGTCCCGAAAGACTATGGAGAAGCGGTCAGATGGTTCCGCAAGGCCGCTGACCAGGGAAACGCGGACGCGCAGAATCAATTGGGATTGCGGTACTACTATGGAGAAGGTGTGCCCAAAGACCACAAGGAAGCGGTGCGCTGGTGGCTCATGGCTGCGGAAAAGGGCCTTGCTGCGGGACAAAACAACCTAGGGGAGATGTACCGGGACGGTGAAGGTGTTCCAAGGGACCACCGTAAAGCCGCTGAGCTATTCCGTAAAGCCGGTGATCAAGGGCACGCAGGCGCGCAGTACAACTTGGGTATCGTGTACCTGGAGGGTCAGGGAGTACCGAAAAGCCGACAACAAGCAGTGGAGTGGCTCCGCAAGGCGGCTTCCCAGGGCAACGAAAAGGCCAAGACGCAGCTCGGGCGCATGGGGGAATGAACCGGCTTCGCCGGCGGTGATGGAGTGACCTTCGATTACATGGAGATTTATACCGATGCACTCTCAAAAAGGTATAGCAGTTGCCAAAAGTTCTGACCGAATCGCAGGTCTTTTGGTGGATGCCGGGAGGTCCGGGAACGAAGATTCGACGGCCTTGCGTCGCTCGAAGTGAACGGGGCATCTCGAAACCCTGGAGAAATCAATCGGAAATTATTTTTGGCAATTGCTATAACTTCAACGACGTTCGGTAGGGGCCGACCCACGTGTCGGCCCGGCTTTCAGGGCGCACACGCGGGTGCGCCTCTACCAGCACCGTGTTACTGATTTGATGACGCGTTGGTATTATAGGGATAGCTGAGGTTTTCGTCTGATTGCCGCGGCCGTTTTCCGTGCTCGGCTTTCCACCGCAAAGTTCTCCCGCGCGAAAGCCACTCGCTCGACCACAGTTTGAAGCTTCGCGTGCTCATGTTCCACTAGTTCGAGTCGGGGCAGTAATCCGTCATTATTAGCGATTTGGATATTGAGGCCGGGCCGTGCGTTGAGTTCCAGGATGAGCGGCCCTTTGGTCCGATCAAGCACGATATCCACACCGAGATAGCCAAGCGACGTGATGGCGTGGCACCGGCACGCCAGCTGCAGCAAGTCGTCCCATCCGGGCACCGCAACCCCGGTAACGGGTTGAGCGGTATCAGGGTGTTCGGTTATCGTCGAGTTGCCCAACACGCCCGCAAGCGTTCTGCCCGTAGCGATGTCGACGCCCACGCCTACCGCGCCCTTGTGGAGATTCGCTTTTCCCTCGGAGATGCGGGTAGGCAGCCGCACCATTGACATGACCGGAACCCCGAGGAAGACCACGATCCTGATATCAGGCACACCGAGATAACTGATGTGCTCAAAGGTCGGGTCGAACACCACCCTGTACTCGATGAAGGCTTTGTCCGGCTGTCCTCCCAGGCTGTACAATCCGCTGAGGATGCTGAAGACATGGTGTTGTAACTCATCTTCGTCAATGATGGACCCGTCAGGTTGGCGGAATTTGCCGTTCACACAATCGTCAATGACGAGGATTCCTTCTCCACCACTCCCGTGCGCAGGCTTGACCACAAACCCCGGACGATCGCGCAGAATCTTTTTTAGAGTACGAACTTGGCCCTCCACTTCGATCACGCCGTACAGGTCCGGCACGGCGATGTTGTTTTCCTGAGCGAGTTGCTTGGTCCGCAGTTTGTCGTCAACAAGCGGGTAAAACCGCCGGGGATTGTATCGTAGGATGTAATCCCGGTTACGCTTGTTAATGCAAAGTACGCCTTTTCGACGCAAGGCACTGATGAGGCTAAGCATCTTCAGGTACCGGCCGGCCTTTCGTAACGGGGGCGAGCAGAGCGTTGGAGTCCACGAGAACTTCCGTCATTCGGTTCCGTTGTGAAATCTGCGCAATGTGCGACCATTCGCTATCCCTTGGCCAGCTCCCTGAACCGGTACAGGTCCGTAAGGCGGAATCCGGCGTACCCCCCGACAAGGAGCGTGCCGGCCAGGAGCACAAGAAGCAGTTCCGGAAACACGAATGCCAAATGTTCAACCAGCTTGATGTTGATAACCAGGAAGGCCATCGCGGCGGTCACGATACTCCCCAAACCGGAAATGAGCGCCTCCGTGGCGCCGCGCTCCTCCCAGAGGATAGACATGCGCTCGATAGTCATGGTCATGATGACCATCGGAAAGAGCGCTACGGAGAGACCGGTATGACCGCCCAGATTGTGCGTGACGATGCTCATGATAGCCATCAGGCCTACCACTACAATGAGAACCGCGGCGAGTCGCGGTACAACCAGAAGCTTCAAACGTTCCAAGTAAAAGCGCACGCTCAACCCGAGCGCGACAAGCACAACGAATAGAAAAATCCCGCGAAGCAACCCCGTTTCCCGGAATGACAGCGCAATGAGCACCGGCATGAACGTGCCGAAGGTTTTGATACCCACGAGATTCCGCAACAGCACAAGAATGAACGCACCGACCGGCACCAGGAGCATAACTCGGTAAACCGCCTGGGTATTGAGCGGCAAGCCGAAGAGCGAGAACTTGACCAGAAAGGGCTTGGAAATCTCCGCACTTCGCACGGCCGCCACAATGGCTTCTTCGACCTTGGGGGTCACTGAAAAGACCACGCTCATGCTGGTCGCGCCGTCAAGGTTCACGAGTTTTTTCGAGCCTGTCCACCAGCGAAACCAGTCCTCGGGAACCGGGGATTCACCGGTTATCGGCGTGAACGACTGCCACTTATTACGGTCGAACACTTCTATCCATTGCAGCAGGGGCACTTTTTTGGAGAAATCGTACTTGCCTTCCTGCAAACGGATCCCGTTGGCTTGCCTGGCGGGAATTCCCCCGTACTGTAGGACGCTTACAACGGTTTCCACCTTCTTGCTGATCGTCGGCTTCGGGCCCAGGAGTACCTTCACGTTGTCATCCGGAGCAGGGTCGTTCACCTTTTTTATGAGCGTGCCGACCAAGGAGTGCGTATCGGCCGATTTCGCCTTAATCTCGGCAAGGAGGGCTTTGGTAGCCTCCAAGGTGGGCTCGTCAAGGACCGGAGGAGTGACGACGGGCGGCTTTTGAGTCGCCGCGGGATCCTTGGTTTTTACAGCTCTAATAACCGCCTGGTAATAGACGCTCTGCGGACCGCTTGCAGTGCGAATCGACCAGGTGGCGACGCGATTGCCCTCTTCGCGTGTTGCCACCAGACCGTACCCCGCGGATACGAACTGCTCATCTGCTATGGCGAAGCTCCTCGTGCTGCTCGGTATCAAGACGGACAACTTGACAGGCTTGCCTTTAGCAATAAATTTCACACGAACTTCAACATTCCACACATTTGCAGTTGTCTTGGGCGACAGAGGAAACCCCAAGAAGAGGGTTTTATAGAAGAATATGCCGAGGCCCACCACGGCAAGGGTCCCGGCAAGGACATAGAGGTGGAGTTTGCTCACCTCGTCGGGGCCTCCTTGCAGTCCGGCTCAGTAAGGTAGGTGCGACCCGGATCCACGATGATGCGGCCTTCCATGAAGCTGCGGCCCAAGAGCACCGGGTACTTGAAGCGACTTCGGTCCTGGAGGCTGAACTCCGCTTCTTTGTAGAATGCTCCGAGGCAGACACCGAGCACTACCACGTGCCGTTCCAGGCGGGGGGCCCCATGACGCTTGATTTTTGCGGTGCGTATGAGTTGGAGTTCGCAGATATCCTTCTTGCCATCCGGACTCCCGATGCAAAATCGAACCCACCGATTTCCATCGCGACTGAACTCAGTGATATCAAATGCATGGATGGACGAATGGTCGGCACCGGTATCCACTTTAGCCTCCAGCAAGACATTACCAGGAAAAACGCGAACTTTTTCTACCCACCCGACGATCTGTTTCTCTTCTGCGACTGCCGAAGTAGTAATAAAACCTACAAGCGTACCGATCATTAGAGCAATCCAGCCTTTCATGCGTCCTCCTGGAGGTAAGCGGCTTCACTTATACGTCCCGGCCATCACCATGTCAAGGCGTCGACCGGCCGTCCTCACGAGCGGACTTGCTTGAATCCTTCCTGCATTATCGGTTAAAATTAAATCTAAAAAATCTAAATCATCCTCCTTGCAGCGGTAGTTTCCAGTGGATTTTCGGATCCTCCCGATCATGCTCCTGATCGCTCTCCCAGTCGCCTTGTGCGGGTGCGACGTCGTCACGGCGATCGAGCGATATGAGAAGCCTGAAGCCCAGGCCGTTTCGTCCGCGGATCAGAAACCGGACCCAATCGCCAGAGACGTTATCGTGCGTGGCGAAATCGGGGAGGCTTCGGTCCTGCTTCCCATCCTGGCGACCGATACCGCGAGCACGCAGGTGACGGATCTGATCTTCAGCGGCCTGCTCAAGTACGACAAAAACATTAATCTTGTCGGAGATCTTGCAGAGCGATGGGAGATCTCCGAAGACAACCTCAAGATACGCTTCTTCCTGCGACAGGGCGTGAAATGGCACGACGGCGCTCCTTTTACCGCTGATGATGTCGAGTATACGTTCCGAGTCTATGTTGATCCAAAAACCCCAACACCTCTCGCCTCGGCGTTTATACGTATCGACAACCTCAGGGTGATTGACCCTTACACCATTGAAGTCACATACCGCGAACCATACGCCCCGGCACTCGCCTCGTGGGTAACCAATAAGATCCTCCCGCGCCACATTCTCGAACACAAGGATATCACAAGCTGCGCGGCCAAGCGCAACCCGGTAGGGACAGGTCCGTTTCGGTTCGCCGAATGGAAAAGCGGCGAAAAGATCGTTATCGAAGCGAACCCTGACTATTACGCGGGCAGACCCCACCTCGAGCAGGTCGTTTTTCGTATAGTCCCCGATCAGGCGGCAATGTTCCTTGAGCTTAAGGCGGGCGGGATCGACCGCATGAAGCTTACCCCGGTCCAGTACGACCGACAGACAGCCACAGAATGGTTCCAACGGAATTTCCGCAAGTACCGGCACGCGGACTTCGGCTACGTGTACCTGGGTTACAATCTCAAGAACGAGAATTTCGCAGACAAGAGAGTACGCCAGGCGCTTACCATGGCAATCGACCGTGAGGGTATTGTCGCCGGCGCGCTTCTCGGATTGGGCCGCGTTACGGACGGGCCATACAAGCCTGACAGCTTCTGGTATAATCCTCGCGTCATCAAGTGGCCGTACGATCCTGTGCGCGCATCGCAGCTCCTCGCCGAAGCCGGTTGGGTAGACACCGACGGAGATGGAGTGCTCGATAAGGACGGCAAGCCGTTCGAGTTCGTCATCATCACCAACCAGGGCAATGAAAGCCGGCGGCTTGCCGCCATGCTCATCCAGCGCGACTTGAAGCGAATAGGAATCAAAGTTCATATTCGCGTACTGGAATGGGCTGCCTTTCTCAAGGATTTCCTCGGCAAAAGGAGATTCGACGCCTATTTGTGCGGCTGGATTTCCGAAATAGACCCCGATCCCACCGACCAGTGGCATTCTTCCAAAACCGGTGAGAATCAGTTTAATCATGTGGGGTATTGCAGCGAAGAAGTAGATAAATTACTCGCGGCAGGCGTTTCGACCCACGATCATCGAGAGCGCAAACGGGTCTACGATCGATTCCAGGAGATTCTGGCTGAAGATCAACCGGTTACGTTTCTGTGGGCAATGGAGGCGCTCAACCTCGTGCACGCTCGCTTCCAGGGAATTGAGGTGTCTCCCATGGGCATTGACCACAATTTCGAGCATTGGTACGTCTTGGGTTCGCCGCGCCGGGCATGCCTTGCGCCCTGAGCTACCGACCGATCCGCCTTAACAGTGCTCGTAGCCCGAGGGCCGCATCTTCCGGAAGCACGTAAGTGGGAACACCCGCTGCGTGAAGCCTTTCTCGGTCAGCAGCCACTTTCTGCAGTGTTCCAATAAAACATGCGACGATCGGCTGTGAATAACGGTGCGCCAGCTCAATCAGCGCGTCGGACGGGTACGGCCAGTTCTTATGCTCGCAAAATATGGCGAGGAGCACATCCACCGAGGAATCGTCCAGGATCGCTTCCGCGATGTCGTGGAAAGGTTTCGTAAGAAACGCGCCTGCAGCGCCATCCACGGGGTTTTTGTGCACCACCGGGACGCTCGGTCCGAGGATCTCCGCTATGCGATGAAGTGTATTTGGCGCCAGGTCGGCAAGAACGCAGCCAGGTTCCTTCTGGAGAATGTCCCACGCCACGATGCTCGGTCCGGCTGTGTGGGTAAAGATCCCGACGCGTTTTCCGCTCGGTATTTTGCCCACGGACAGCGCCTTGCATACGGAGATCATCTCCCAGATCGATGAGACTGCTTCAGCTCCTGCCTGTTTGAGAGCGTCGTTCCAGATCAAATCAGATCCCGCGGCTGCGCCGGTGTGGGTGATCGTAACCCGGTCGGCTTCCTCGCCCCGGCCACCCTTGTAAACCACCACCGGCTTATTCGGTGTGATGTCCGTCAGCTGCGCGATGAACCCTCGTGGGTCCGCAGACCCTTCGGTAAAGACGCCAATGACGGAAGTATCCGGGTCGTCCTTCAAGTATTCCAGCAGCGTGCTGAACTCGAGGTTCACCCGATTCCCTACGCCGATCCATTTGGCAATGCCAAGCCCCTCGTCATCCGACCGACCTTTCAGGCCCAGACCGATTCCTCCGCTTTGGCTGAGGAACGATACATTACCCGGATGGAGCACTCTCGGGTAGAAAGTAACGTTAAGCGCTGCCTGAGCGTTCAGGAAGCCAAGCGTATTGGGTCCCACCACGGGCATGGACCCTGCAGCTTCCTTGAGACGGTGCTGGAGCTTGACTCCGTCGCGGCCCATCTCCGCGTATCCGCCTGCGATGACGCTTGCGCCTCCTACTCCCATCTTGCTCAGACGAGCAACCGAGTCCACTGTCGAGCGCTGGTTGAGGGCTACCACCGCAAGATCAGGCACCTCAGGGAGATCGTCCAGGTCTCGGTACACCTTCAGACCGAGTATTTCCCGATGACGGCGGTGTATAGGATAAATGGCACCGGGAAACTTGCCGGTGACAAGGCTGTCCATGATTGCATGGCCGACTTTGTCGGGATGCGCGCCGGCGCCGATAACAGCGACCGACCGTGGGGAGAACATTCTGTCGAGTCGTTCCCGAAGGGTATGGTCCATTGCGTCTCCTTTTCTGCGGTGCGCCCGAAAGAGCTGGTTTGTGGAGGTCCAAACACTATATCAACCTCAGTGGCTAAGACTTATCCGCTCTTTAGCACGCGAGAGGGAAAATGCCGGTATCAGTGTCGGCTGTTTTCATTTCCATAAGAGCTCAATATCATAAGAAGCCCCGGAGAACGACAAGAAAAGGCTCAATCCGGCAAGAGGAAGTTTTTTGCTTGATATGTATCGATCAGATATGTATCGTCAAAAACACGCTCCCCAACGAAACTTAAAAGAGGTCAAATACAATGGCCCAATTGGTTCTCCGCGAAGCCGACAGAATAGAAGTAACCGTATTGGTTGACAACTACACCGATCTTCTTCTCATGCAGAGCA
>JAIWNO010000170.1 GCA_020216785.1 Desulfomonile sp. | reverse complement strand
CAGATGTAGTCAAGAGAGCAATGGTCAAGCCGCCGAACGCGCTCCTTGCGGAGCATGGGTTCTCCTGTCTCATTAGCGTCTACGCGGATGGCGAGAAGCATGTAGTTCTGTTGGATGCGGGCGTAACGAGCAAGTCTCTCTTTCACAATGCGGACGTCCTTAATATCAAGCTTGAAGACGTTGAGACCGTCATATTAAGCCATGGGCATTTCGATCATTTTGGGGGCTTGCGCGCAGTTTTCGAACAGGCGGGGAGACAGACAACGCTCGTGCTTCATTCCGACGCCTTTCTCCAACGGCGTTTGAATATTCCATCCTTGGGAATTCAAGTCGATCTGCCCGAACTGTCTGAGGACAGCTTAAACGCCGCCGGAGCGTTCATTCAGAAGCACGAGGGACCATTTCTTACGGCTTCCGACCTGATTTTGCTCAGTGGCGAAGTGAAAAGACAAATGGAGTTTGAGAAGGGTTTCCCGTGGGCTGAAGCCAAGGTAGGCGGGGAATGGACCACCGATCCATTTCGTGACGATCAAGGGTTAGGATTCAAGGTAAAGGGTAAGGGATTAGTTGTGATTGGGGGATGCTCGCACGCGGGAATTATCAACACGGTGAGGCACCTTCAGGAGCAAACGGAGACGGAAAGGGTACATGCAGTACTCGGCGGGTTTCATTTGACCGGACCGCTTTTCGAGCCTATCATTCCGCCAACCATTGAGGAAATGAAAAGAATCGGACCGGACTACATCGTACCTACTCACTGTACGGGGTGGAAAGCGATCAATCAATTCGCACAGGAAATGCCCGGCCAGTTCGTTCTTAATACGGTAGGAACCACGTACGTCTTCTGATAGCGGCAGCACCCTCGTACTCGATTGCCGGGGGGCGTCCTACTTCTCCAATAAACGTGATTTCGCAATACCTTGCTTTATCGCCACCGGCAGATTTGGGTAGGGGGGAGTCTGAGACCCGCCCCCTACAAGGGAAACCGTATCATTCAACGCCTTCAAGATTTGAGGAGAATGGCCTTTTCCGTCAGCGCCCTCTTTCTAGGGGAGGAGGCGACGGCGCGGGCGGGGCTATTGTGGGAGCAGGCGGCTCGGGAGCTTCAGGTCCAAAAGGCGACGCTTCTTCCTCGGTCTCTTCCACGGGTGCCGGTGGAGTCTCAGCCGGCGGTGGGATGCGCCTCGTAAGCGCGGTCGCAGTGAGGACACCTCCACGAACCTCGCGGCGCCGGCTTGTTCTGCTGACGACGGTCCCTGGTGGGGCAGCGTACGACGGGTGGGCAAGGTCCATTCCGGAGCATTTCCAAATATATACAAACGCGTCCGCTGTGCAATTGACCATCGTGCTGTAGTATTCATTGAAATCCACATTGGTAAAGACCATTTTGCGGTTGAACTTCGGAGGGGCTCGGAACATGGCGTACACGTCTTCCCGCATATCGACCGGGTACTTGTCATTACGCACGTGCCGAAATTCAGGCATACCTTCCGGCTGGAAACGCTCAAGAAGTTCCCCTAGGGATTTGAAATCACCGTACCCGTCATAATAGACCCAAATATCGATGAGCCCCTCTGCCACAGCCTCTTGAAAAGCCCGGGAGAAGTTTTCCAGATATTCCAGGTTCGGCATTGCCGGCATCTTCACGAGGATGGTCGACATAGCTATCATACCGAGCCGGCCGGCAAGATTCGTTGCAGAGGTGTCAAGCTTGATCTCACCCTCTTTAAATGCTGCAACGCAGTAGGGGATGTCTCGGCTTAGTCGGGCAAACGCTTCGCGTCGGATTTCTTCAAGGTCTTTCAGCTTGGCCGCGCCATTGAGAATGTCCCTCATCATGAAGGTCATACCCCGGGTGAAATCGTATCGATTTTGGTAAAGGTACGCTCCCATCGATCGAGGCAGCAGCTTAACCAAGTCTTTGTTGAACTGCGTGACAAATTCCACGTGGGTCTCGTACCTCATGTAGCTCTGCGCAGGCGGCGCAAGGCATATGAGTCCTGTAACGAGGATGGAGAAGACGAATAATAGCACTCTGCGGGGCATGGAGGTTCCTCCTTGCGAACGGGTCTGCTATGTATTGGAGGATACCACATTTTACATCTAAATTCAAATATGATTTCACCATACTAGTGCATATAATTCATGTTGTGTATGATATGGCTTGGCCGGCGGGCTACGATAGCGGCATTCACGCGCGGAAACCGGTTATCGCCATGTGTCGCCCCGCCTGCCGGCGGTCCCGGCGGTAAGAATAGAATAACTCCGGATAACATGCCGTGCAAAGACCAACCACATGGACATTGACCGCCGGTACTCCCGCGTCCAATAATTCCGCGCGATTCGCGGCCGTCAAGTCGAGACGCCGACTTATCCGTTCCGGTTGCAGCCCTCCCACCGGCTCTGGATGAAGCAAGTTTCCTCCAGGCAAGCGAAGACCGGAGTCCACTGCTGCGCTGGCTTCCAAACCTTTGAGAATGAATTCGTCTGTATAAGGCAATGCCTTCTGGAAAGCCTCGACCACTTCATCGCCCACCTCGTAGCAGCACGGCCCGATCGAAGGACCGACTGCGGCCAGGATGCCCGCAGGATCGCAACCGAATTCATCGCACATTATGCCAACCGTCTTCCGGGTGATTCTGAGAAGAGTGCCTCTCCACCCGGCATGGACCGCGGCGGCAATTCGGCTTTTCGTGTCGAGAAGAAGCACAGGCACGCAGTCCGCAGTGTGCACCGCCAGGAAAAGCCCTGAAATCGGTGTAATAACGGCATCCGCTTCGCCAGGCCGGCGCGCGGATTCAAGGATTTCCACCCTGTTGCCGTGCACCTGGCGCGGAAAAAAAACACGGGCAGGCTCAATGTCAAGGCTGTTCGCGAAAGTGACGAGGTTCGCACGCCTGTCTGTTCCGGCGTGCACTCCGGAAGAGGCGCCGTTTCTAAGGGAAAAGGCCGCCACGCCTCCAACGCGCTCAGCCGCTCGGAGTATGAGCGCGCGGTCCCCATTTTTTTCTGAAACACGGAATTCGGAAGACAGAACTCGATAGTCGCCGTGCAAATCGGGCACATCACTGCTCCCGCGAGCCGAAGAGCGCAAGCCAATGGTCGATGTCATCAGTTTCGGGTTTTTCAGGTTCTCCGCGCTCGGCCTCGGCAAGCTTGGTGCGGAATTCACCTGAGGGTATAACTTGAGCGCCTTCGCTACGCGCCCGCGATGCCAGTTCGCGATCGGACGTGACAACAATCAAGTCCCGCTTGGCTCGGGAGACCCGTACGAGTTCAATAATCCTTGAGTCCGCATCCTCACCAGGCCTGGAATAAAGGATTCGCACGCTCTTGTATTTGGTGCCCTCGGGAAACTCGTCGTCAGGCCTGCCGTCGAATACGAGCGTGACTTTGGCCCTGGTGGCGGCCATAAATCGGACAGCTTCGCGGATAAGACGTTTCCTTGCTGCGGGTTTGTCCCGATGCCAGCCGACGATTTGGGCCATGACGTTGTTTCCGTCTACAACGTAAGGCAACGCCGTGCTCCTTTTCCGAGTCCATAATTACCGTCGGGGGATGACAACCCGATCATTCCCTGATGAAAGCGAAGTAAACAAGGCCAAGCAGGAGAGCCCCCATACAGAGAAAGAAGACAATAAGAGCTTTGAGGTCGGACGTATCCTCAGGAAATGTATAGTGGTATATGGCAGTACCTGCCAGGACGCCGGCCGTGATCACGCTGAAGTATTTCATGCCCTTGATCAGGCTGTAAAAGAGAACCACAATCAGGAACCCGATAAACCACGGGCTCATCAGAAGCTCGGCGGGGCCCTGAACACCGAGGAAGTTGTTCACCTTGTCGAACAGATCAGCCATCGCTTCCATGACATCACCTGCCGTGCGACGAGGTTTCCGTAAATCAGAGGGGGATTTTAGCATGGGAGGGGCACCGACGCAAATCGGATCAAGCGGCTTGACATTCATGCTGGGGGACGCATAAAAATGAAAAGATATGATTGGGCACACCATTCGGCTTCCACCGCCAAACCACTGGAGTGATTTTGGCCACCGGTATTTCACGCATACGGAATATAGGAATTACCGCCCATATCGACGCAGGCAAAACGACCCTTACCGAACGGATTCTTTTCTATTCGAAGAAAATCCACCGGATCGGGGAGGTTGATGACGGCGCCGCAACAATGGACTATATGCCTCAGGAACAGGAACGAGGTATCACCATTACCTCTGCGGCCACATCCTTCCTTTGGAGAGGTCACGAGATCCACCTGATCGATACTCCGGGCCATGTTGATTTCACGATCGAAGTTGAACGGTGCCTTCGGGTGCTCGACGGAGTAATCGCCGTCCTGTGCGCGGTCGGCGGTGTGGAGCCGCAAACCGAGACGGTCTGGCATCAGGCGGACCACTACAAGGTGCCGCGGCTGGCGTTCGTCAACAAGCTCGACCGCGTCGGCGCAGACTTCCATCGCGCGGTGTCCATGATGCGGGAGCGCCTTGGCGCAAATCCGGTCCCGATCCAGATCCCCATATTTACTGCCGATGTCTTTTCAGGCGTGATCGATTTGATACATATGCGCGCGATCGTGTGGGACCAGGAATCCCTAGGACAGGATTTCAGCTATGTCGAGATCCCACAGGAATGCATCGAAGATGCGCGGCAGGCCCGTTCGTTTATGCTCGAATCTGTGGCCGAAATGGACGAACAAATCCTCGAAACATACCTGGAAACGGAAGACCTCGATGAGAAGCAGATAATCCAAGCTTTGCGCATCGGAACCATTGCTAACAAGCTGGTGCCGGTCCTTTGCGGTTCTGCCCTGAAGAATGTAGGGGTCCAGCCCGTGATCGACGCGGTAATCGATTTCTTGCCGTCACCGGCCGACGTGCCGCCGGTGATCGGCACAAATCCCCACACAGGACAGCAGGAATCACGGCCGCCCCTCGGCAAAGCCCCGCTGTGTGCACTCGCTTTCAAGGTACTCATGGACCAGGGCCGCAAAGCCACCTTTTTGCGCGTCTATTCCGGTGAGCTGGAAGCAGAGAAACCGGTTTACAACGCTACCCGTGGGATCCAGGAACGCGTGGCGCGGATCTTCCTTGTCCACGCAAACAAGCGTGAAAAAGTCAAGTCAGTCCAGGCGGGCGGCATAGCACTTGCCGTGGGCCTGAAGGAGACCAAAACCGGCGACACTTTGGCAGACCCTTCCGCCCCAATCGTTCTGGAATCTCTCGAAACACAGACACCCGTGATTTCCATCGCGGTGGAGCCCCGCACTCGATCCGACCAGGAAAAGCTCCTTACCAGCCTCGAGAAGATTGCCACCGAAGACCCGACGTTTCAATTTCGGGAAAATGAGGACACAGGCCAGATGCTCGTGTCCGGCATGGGTGAGCTTCACCTGGAAATCATTCTTGACCGGCTCAAACGCGAGTACAACGTTGAACTCGTCACCGGAAAGCCCCAGGTCGTGTACAAGGAGACTATTACCACTTCGGGCAAGGCACACGTGCGATTCGATCGCGAAATCCACGATGTGCGCCACCTGGGCGAGGTCACGGTCACGGTTGAACCCGCAACCCGCGGTGAAGGCATCTCTTTCACGTTCGACAAAGCGCTTGACGCAATACCTCCGGATCAGCGCGACTCCCTGGAACAGGGGGCGCGCGAGGCCACACTGGCTGGAGTAGTCGCAGGTAACGAGGTGGTGGACATCCGGGTGAGGTTTAACTCCCTCAGCGAGGACGCGGTCGCGATGACTGGGCTCGGACTGAAAGTGGCCGCTGCACAGGCCTGCAAGGAGGCGTTCGAAAAAGCTTCGCCCGTATTGTTGGAACCTTACATGAATGTTGAGGTGGTCGTGCCGGAGGAGTCCGTGGGCGAGGTCATCGCGGACCTTAATGCACGCCGCGGCAAAATCGAGCATATCTCTCCCCGGGGCAAGACCTCCGTAATCAACTGCGTGGTCCCGCTTGTGACGATGTTCGGATATTCGACTTCTCTGCGGTCAATAAGTCAGGGACGTGGTATTTTTACGATGCAGTATTCCCACTATGACGCGCGATTGTAGCGCGTTTGCGCGATGCCACACGGGCGAAGGGCCATTCGACCCGACCGGAAACTTTCGCTAACTGCTGGTGAAAAATTCTCTTGGTCCACCGACATTTTGGAATGTGGAGTTAAAGTTCCGATAAAGCGCGTGGTAGTTGGCAATTCGGTGCCACTTTTTCAAATAGCCGGGCGGCAGATCGTCTCGCTCCTCAATGCGGTCCCACCCGCCCGGAACCGGGAATGCATAGTACGGCAAGTGCTTCGGAATGCCGCGGACCAGCACCACCTGGGGCACCACCCACTCCCGTAGCGCCATATACACCCGATGCATCCCGTCGTTCACCACAAAGTGAATCGAGCCGTCCTGTTCGATGGACTCTTCCACCACCGGCGGCAGGAGGTCAACCGGCTCCGGAAAGCCCTCCACGGTCAGCCGCACGAAGCCGTCGAGCGCAAAAATGTCGATTCCGTGCTCTTCGAGGGCCCACTTCAGCTCTCGTACCTTTTTCAGCTCAGACCGCAAAATGTAGTTTTGCGGCGGCGAAAGATAGGCCACTGCCACGCGTTCCAGTGAAATAAAGGCGTCCCGATAAATTTCGACTTCGGGGGCCTTGAGCATCGTCACGCCCCGAAGGTTCTCGATGAGCAATTGCTCGGGGAATCGCTCCACAGCCAGAATTTTCACTCCATACCTCCAGCGGGGCTGCAACTTTGTGGTGTCACGCCTGATCAGAAAGACCAAACTGCATTAGCACTTCTTTCTCCAGATGTCCTGGTTCGTGGGGCGACGTCGCTGCAAGCGCTCGTTCCGACGAAGTTCGGAGCACTTGGAATACAAGGTCCATCGCCTCGGAGGACACGGAAATCTGCTTGAATACCCGAATCCCGTCGTGCGATTTCATGATTTTTCGCCAGTACAGGTCGAATTCCTTGTTCTGCGAATCGTACGCGCGCTCGTAGTAGATTTCCTTGATCCCCGCCTGGATCAACTGTTTGAAGCACCAGTTGCAGGGTTCCAGCGTGCAGTAAACCGACGCGCCTTCAAGCGAAATGCCGAATCGCGCCGCTTGGTCGATGGCATTGACTTCCGCGTGGCTTGACAGGCAGTAATTGTACTTGTCCGCGTCGTGCGCGCCGATCGAGCGCCTCAGGCAAAAATCGGGTCCGCGGTCTATGCAGTGGGGCGCGCCGTGAACCGCGCCGTTGTAACCCGTGGCGAGGATGCGATTGTCTCGAACGATCACCGCGCCGATCTTGCGTGAGTTGCATGTCGATCTGATGCTCACCAGTTTCGCTACGAGCATAAAATATTCGTGCCACGAAGGCCGGTTCATTTTGTTATCTCCCTTAAATGCCGGCTTCACATAGGCCGCACAAACTCCTTGATCCGGCCGGATTCGACGTCCTCCATGAATTGTTCTCCTATGACCGTGCTCAATTCCGCTACCTTGTCCCATCGCCGGATACGCTCAGCGGGGTCGTCCACAAAGCTAATGAAGTCGTCGCGGTCAGGAAGTCGCCTATCCGGCAGTAAATCGACGAAAGCCCGACTTGGGTATACCTGAAGCACGCGGTCGAGAGAACCCTTCGGCGGCCGCCTCCACGTGAGTTTCTTGTCAAACCAGCCGGGAACGATCCGCTCCTGATAGTGGAAGAAGAGGGTGATTCTCCCGGAGCCGGGACAATAATCCTGATTGAACTGATAGTCAATCAGTCCGCCGTCACGATACACGCCGGCCGGAGCATCCGGAATGTCTCGCACTCCCGCAACTACGTACGGCAAGGACCCCGTTGCAAGCGCGGCATACCGGATATTGCGTTCAGTGAGCCTCACCCCACGGCCTCGGAAAAGGCCCAGGAATCGCGGGGGCTCCTTGCCGGAGTAGAATACTACTCTCTCGTAAAAGAGGTCCATTGCCCGGTACGTCACGGTATTCATAAGCCCGGCGAGAAGGATCGCGGCCCCTTCGATCGCTTGAGTCGCTGAGCCGGCGGGGCCGCGCGCGCGAACCGCGTGAACCGCTACATCGAATGAACCATTATGAAGAATGCCTTGTGCGCCATTCTCAGAAATGAACGCGTCCACATTGGACCGCAACGCGGCCGACACGGTTTCAGGGGTGTCGCTCCGCGTAAAAATGTTGCGAGAATACGCAATTCGCAACCTTTCGTACGCGTCGAACGGATCAGGACACGCCATCGCTAGACATCGCCATGCTCCCGCGGATGATCCGACCAGAAGCACTCGATGGTTCGAGCGTTTCAGAAACCCGCTCTGCATAAGCGCTCTGTCGAAGCCAACCGAAACAAACCATTTAGGACCACCCGCAGGGCCTGCGAAGACCTCGATGCGCCGAGGATCAAGGCCGTCGCCCCGGATGGTCTCAAGAATTTCTCGACCGGCTTTGTATTCCACGTACCTTTTCATCACCATCAGACAATACCATCATGAAATCTTGCTGCCAAGGAAGAGTACCTATCATGCCTGGATCCCGAAACGGAGCGGGGCGGTATTTCTCTTTGGAAAACGTGATTATCGGGCGGTTCTGGGGTTTTCGACATATCAGGGTGTTATTATGATGCCTTCACATTTGCTTCATGTTATTTATTCATCTATTGAAAAAATATATTAACTTCATTACAGTTTTCTCTTGACAATTACGGCTGCGGTGATAAGGGGACAGGCAGATACTCCACTGGGAGGGAAAGGTATGTTGAGAAGTAACCTGAGTATCTTGCCATATTACCTTAAATTTCCAATATAAATATCAAATACTGCCCCCGAACAGCTTGCCGTTGAGGTGCGGCGGGACCGCCTCGGGTCATTGGCCGATGAGGCGGACTAAACCCGGCCGACCGTCAAGATACGGGGAAGCGCGTACGGTTCGGTGCCGCCGCGGCGCCTGATCCCAGCTCGAAACTCCACTGGATCAGACCCTTGCCGCAGCCCTCACGACCGACCATACGAGCTGGACTTCAGACGACTCTTCACCGGCTTGCTGTTCAGGAGGATTTGGCTGCGACCGAATTGCCATGTCTTATCCTCGCGCGCGGTACAGCGGACGGGTGTCGAGAGGTACGCGTACCCAGTACACGGCCTGAGAATCGACCTTTCTCAAGAGGGACGGCTGTGTGGGCTTTACCGGCGCGGTTCCCGCCCCCAAAGGTGACGCGCCGGCCGGCGTGAATGGGTGTGTTTTTGGTCGGACGAAATGGTCGGGGGCAAGGGGATGGGTGTGTCGCAAGTTTTATGTATGTATTTATTATTTGTAATTATAGTATCTTATTTATTTTATATTATATATTAGATTAAATAACTATTATAGCATACAACATTTCCATGAATAATTACCTATTCTAAAGTGTAGTTTCAGAAAAAAATACAATAACCATGATATTGTTGTGACTTTTTCCTTGACAATTTTTCCGGTAGGATGTTTAAGCAAATCCCGTGAGTTCGAGCTGGGAGGAAGGGTCTGATGAGAAGAATACCCTTTATGATGTTATTATGCCTATTAGTTTCATATATTGACACTACAGCGTCCCACGCGCGCTCCAAATCAATCGACGTCATTATCAAACCGGCTGATTCCATCACCGTCAATATTGCTCCTTCAATGGACAAAGTCTTCGGCAATTCTATTCCGCTGGAGGCGTCGGACACGCCTCAATTCAGGCCGGCGTCCTGGAATGCACCCGCCGGCCGGGGATTCAGAGCATTTCCCAAACCTATACAGAAGTGTAAGGCCCCCGCTCCGAGTGTCGCTCCCTCATGTGCCGAGCCGTGTCTTACTTGTATTCTCCCAATCCGTATGCCGGGGCAGTTCGAAGGCGAGGCTCAGGCTTTCTACGCCAGAACCAAAGGAACGGTTCAATGGGCCAGCGGCCTGCTCGCCCCCTTCCCATCAGAGATCGACCTGAATGGCGACCTTGGTATTCCAGGCC
>JAIWNO010000169.1 GCA_020216785.1 Desulfomonile sp. | reverse complement strand
ACCAGACGCTCGGAGAGTACATCGGCCGCTATCAGCTGCGACCTCAGTGGGCTGTCCATTACTCAGTCATTACTTCGGAAATGGGGGACTCGTACACCCCGTCGCGTTCGTTCAACTTTGGAGCATACACGTTCCCGGCGGGCCTCCCATTGCGGCCAAAATGGCACTTCTTTTACCAGCGGGTCGGGTTGTTATACCAACCCATCGTGACTCCGTACGCGATTGTGTCCCTCTTTGGCGGTTGGTTGTACAACGATCAAAGTCTTAGGGTTTACTCGAGCATCTGTGTGTGTGGAAACTGCTGCAATACCCTGAATCGGACCCGAAACATGGCCATGACCGGAATGGAAATCCAGAAGTGCATTATCACGCTGCCCAATGCGGGCACTCTATCCTGCGACACGAGAGCGTATATCGGCTTCCTGGATAACACCACCGCGGTCGATGTGCAGACCGGGTTCCAGTTCAGCGTTCCTATGAATGCCGGTCGATGGGGGTATGCCAAGGGCGGCTACCGGCTTATTGATATGAAGGAGGACCGCAACGATTTAAGACTCGATACGGCGATGGAAGGGGGCTTTGTGGAAATGGGGCTGATCTTCTGACGGTCGAAAGAGTTTGGAATGGCGCCGGACTGAATGTCCTTCAATCCCAAGGGCTTGGGGCTCCTCCGCCTTGACTGGATGTCCGCCTGCAAGGTAAAGGGCGCTCCGCAATAGCCCTCCCCGGCGCCATTCACCTTTTACCAAAAAAAGAAAAGCCCGTAAAACGGCTTTTATAAGCCGCCCCTTTCAGGGCTTTTCGCAAGAGGCGAAAGGGTATGTTGAGAAGTGCCCTTCTTGTATCATATTCTTGCCCGGAGGCAAGAATTTTTTCCATTCTCCCCTGAAAAAACCCTCGATTCGGCTCCGCAGTCGCGCTCTACTTCTTCATTTCAAGCCAGTCTTCGGTATTTACAATTGTTTTGGCATCTGTTATGATTCTTGAAGGGCTGCGTGCTCACGGTTGCCCTCACGCCAACCACAAGGAGGCGGAAGGAATGACCTTCGACGAATCTGATCTCCAAAGGGGTGAATCGCGTATCCGTTCCCGACAGGATGTCGGATGGACTTCCCTCCATTCCTGGGTGTTTCTCGGAATCATCGCTGCGGGGTTGGTGCTCCTGGTCATGCAGAACCGCTACCATTATCTTAATCCACAGGGACTGGGGAAAGCGTACCGTATCGATAAGCTGTCCGGCTCTATTCAGGAATTCGACCCGTCGGACGGCTGGATTATGGCTCGCTTGTTACAGGCGCCTCCAGCCCAAATGTCGGGCATGGCTCCTCCTCCCATGGTGGGAAGCCAAGCTATGCCCATGCATATGCTGCCGGCTCAGCCCGGCGAGGCAATGACCCCATCGGCGCCGGCTCCTGCAGAGAAGCCCGCAGTTGCAGCGGTGCCCGAGCGTCCGACCAAGCCGGCAGCCAAAGAAAGCCCGCAGGAGAAGTCGGAGATGAGTCAGGAAGAGCGGCTGCGATCCTTTCTCAAAGCTTTTCCTGATTTTGGTCGGGAGGAGTTCCAGCTCGCGAACGACGATCTGTACCCCGACTGGAAGCGGAACATGGCCCCCCAGGGAACCTGGCCGGAGTTTCTGAAGGTTTACGGGGCATTCATAGACTGGTGGCAAAAGGCCGGATCGCCTGCTGAATCGGGCACTAAGCTGTGGAAGGACTTTACGGCAACCCAAAAACAAAGGTGATGGACCATTCAGCGGTCGGACGGTTTCACTTTTTTGCTGATCGATTTAGGAGTCCGTTTTCATTATTGGCAGGGGCGGTGTGGTGTAGGGGTGGGTTTGAGGCCCGCCCACATATAGCATATCGCATGGTCAGTCAGTCCCATCAAAAGGGCGGCAGAGCCTGTCCCGGACTCGATCCGGGGAACGTCGGACCTCAGCATTTCTTATGGTGGTGGCAGGCACAGGGGCCTGCCATTTCATTCCCTCCAACCCAAATTCGTATTAAACAATGCCCCTGATCGAGGCAAAAATCATACGGCCGGCTGTCGTCTGCAGCACGCTGGTCACCGTTACCTCAAGAGTTTTTCCCATGTGGCGACGTCCGTTTTCAACGACCACCATCGTCCCGTCGTCCAGATACGCCACTCCCTGACCTGCTTCCTTTCCCTCTTTGATGATCTGGACCCGCATGGTCTCACCCGGCAATACAATGGGTTTGAGCGCAGTAGCAAGACTGTTGATGTTAAGTACCTGAATCGAGTGCACCTCCGCCACTTTATTCAAGTTGAAATCGTTGGTAATCAGAGGGCAGCCTGTTTCTTTGGCCATTTGGATGAGTTTTTGATCGACTTCCTTCGTCAGCTGATAATCCCGCTCATCTACGATGATCTTGATGTACGATTGTTTCTTGATCTTGTTGAGAATATCCAGTCCTCGGCGACCCCTGGTTCTCCGGGTGGGCTCCGAAGAGTCCGCTATCGCCTGGAGCTCCTGGAGTACGAATTGGGGGATAATGAGAGCACCTGTAATGAACCCGGTCTCGCAGACATCGGCGATACGTCCGTCGATGATTACGGAAGTGTCGAGGATTCCCGCAATCTGGACCTCCTTGTTGGGCTTCACCTGGGCTAAGCCCCGCAATTCGGTAGCCTTGGCCGCACCGAGCTGCATCCCTATAAGGCTAAGCAACGCCATGACGAGACCATACACGGCAGCAGCAGTCGCGGGGTGATTGGGAAAAGTCGGCATTCCTGAAAGCAGCAAGGCTCCAGCCGCACTGCCGCATAACAGACCGATAAAGCCGCCGGCGACACGCTCCGGTTCCATCGCGAGCCAAACCCGCAAAAGCACGAGCGTGACGATACCGACGCCAAGACCTACCGCTCCGGCGAGCAGTATAGCCTTGGCGTCCCCGAAAAACGCCCGACCGACCAGAATTCCACAAGAGAGGCAAACCGTAGTAACGGCGGCAATCACGGGTCTACTGAGCCGGCGGGATGTTGTATTCGAAGATGGTGGAGTCATCGAGGATTTGAGGGTCAGTCCGTTTCCTCACCTTTGGTGGGGTATTTTCTGCCGAATATTTTGCTGATCGTGCGCTCTATTTCTTTTTCCTCCACCTTTTTGGCGATAGAAAGCTCTTTAATTATAAGGTTTCGCGCTTGGTCGAAGAGTCGTCGCTCTCCATGAGAAAGGTCTTTCGTTTCCTTTAGGAGGGTAAGGTCGCGAAAGACCTCCGCTGCAAGGAAGATGCTTCCAGTGCGCATCTTCTCCTGGTATTCGCGATGCCTCCGGTTCCAGGTTTGGCTGTCCGTCTTGGTTTGTCGCTCCTGAAGGATACTTATGACTTTGGGAATTTCCGACTCGCTGACTATTTTTCGTACGCGGTTAGCTTCGACCTTATCTATCGGGAGCTTAATCACCGGTTTTGGCGCTGCGGTCTGAATTTCGGTCTCAAGTATGTAGCATTGTTGGTCAGATCCACCTATTTTTTCTGTTCTAATTTCTTTTATTCGCGCTACACCGTGGATCGGATATACAACCACATCTCCGACCTTGAACATTTTCCCCACTCCGTCGTTCTTTCAGGACACCCTGAACTCATTGGAATTATTGATGACCATACCCCGGGTCAACGTAGCGATCGAGAAGGGAACATTGTAATCAAGGGCACACGACCTTTCTTGACTGGGGTTGCTCTTGCAGGGGGAACACGGTAAGATCCTTATGCAACCGGGGCACTTTTTACTCGGTCCCCCACCCCCGGGATGGGGGGGAGATTATACAAGGGATTGTGGTTTGTCAACTAAAAAGCACAATATGGAGTAATCATGGGCCGATACATCGTTTGTCTTGTAACCATTGATGATCCAGAAAAAGCGTCTCAAATCGCGCGGTTACTCGTTGAAAAAAAGCTTGTGGCTTGTGTGAATATTATACCGGAAATATTATCGATTTATCATTGGAAAGAGCAAGTATGCGAAGATACTGAGAGGCTCATGATCATGAAAACTCGTGCCGAACTCTTCCCCGCTCTTGAAAAAGCTGTCAAGGAACTCCATCCGTACGAGGTCCCTGAAATCATCGCGTTCAATATTGAAGCCGGTCAGGCCGATTATCTCCGATGGATCAATGACTGCACCACGTCGGCTTGATAATGATTTGTGAGATTATTTCCAAGGGCGCCGATCTCCTAGGTATACATATCGATCGCCGGTGCGCCGCACTTATGGTGCGCTATATTGCACTTATAATAGAATGGCGATGCAGAATTAGTCTAACTTCGCTTACTCGCGCTGCTGATATCGCAGCCCTACATTTTGTTGATGCTCTCACTATATTCAAAATGCTCCCTCTCGGCAGCGCTGCGAACATTATTGACGTGGGGACCGGGGCCGGCTTCCCCGGGCTGGTACTTCGGATCGCCGACGATTCGTTGAGTGTAGCACTTATGGATCGGGACGCGCGTAAGATCGTTTTTCTCAAGCATGTGGTCCATGAATTGGGGCTTTCGAGGGTCACGTTCCTTAACACAGACCTTGACAGACTCGTAAGCGATCCTCCGGCCCCTCCTTTCGACATAGCCGTTTCTCGCGCTTTTTCCTCAAATCCGCTCGTCCTTGATTCGTTCGCCGCGCTGCTCAAACGCGACGGAATACTGATTCGCATGGCCGGCCCCTCTTCTCTCGACAAAGACTTTTCTCTCACTCGATTCGTTGAGACGGGCCGCTGGGAAGGAATCCTGCCGTTTGTGGAGCGATTCAGACGCGTGATCGTTTATCGAAGAGTACTGTAGCCTCATACGGAATTGCTTTGGTTTATTCTCGGATTTGTGATATGAGGGTGCCCCTGAAGATCCGGGACAAAGTTGTACGGGTGAGGAATGATGGGACGCGTCATCTGCGTGGCCAACCAAAAAGGTGGGGTAGGCAAGACCACTACAGCCGTAAATCTTGCCTCGTGTATGGCGCTGGCAGAGCGTCGCACGCTTCTTATCGACATCGACCCCCAGGCGAATGCATCGAGTGGTTTGGGAATCAGGCTTGCGGTTGGAGAGCTATCGGTGTACGATCTTTTGTTGAAACGAGCGCGCTTCGAATCTCTCGTGCGCCATACGCTCTTGCAGCATCTGGATCTTATCCCGTCCTCGCAGGATCTCGTGGCGGCCGAGATCGAGTTTGTAGGTCTTCAGGCACGGGAACGAGTGCTCGCTAACGGGATTGAAGTCATAAGAAATCACTACGATTATATTTTGATTGACTGCCCGCCTTCGCTTGGCTTTCTTACCGTGAACGCCCTGGTGGCGGCCGACACAGTGCTTGTCCCAGTTCAGTGCGAGTATTACGCCCTGGAGGGGGTCGGCAAACTCCTTCAAACCATTCGTCGTGTCCAAGCGGGGTTCAACCGGTCGCTGGGGATTGAGGGGTTCCTCTTGACCATGTTCGACCCGAGAAACAACCTCTGCCATCAGGTGGTCCAAGACGTTCGAAAACACTTTGCCGCAAAAGTGTTCGGGACGATTATTCCAAGAAACGTCAAGCTCTCGGAAGCACCGAGTTTCGGGAAGCCTGTCGTCCTGTACGACATCACGTCACGAGGAGCAACAACTTACCTTTCACTCGCAAAGGAGATCATGGATGCCGAGGTTACCGGAGACAAGCAGGCGGCGTACGGCCTTGGGACAGGGTCTTGATGCTCTCCTGCCCGTTGATGAGCCTGCGGGGCGGTCTCTGACTGAGCGTGACGTCACCTATCTCGCCATTGACGAGCTGCTCCCGAACCCGCATCAACCACGACGGTTATTTGCACAGGAAACGCTGGCCGAACTTGCTGAATCGATCAGGGAGATGGGCGTAATTCAGCCTATTATCGCGCGACCGATCGAAGGCGGAAAGTATGAGATTGTGGCAGGAGAACGCCGTTGGCGAGCGGCAACCATAGCCGGCTCTTCTACTATCCCTGCGATTATACGTCAGTACTCTGATTCCGAGAGTCTCGAAATCGCACTCATCGAGAACCTCCAACGAGAAAATCTGAATCCCATCGAGACCGCAGAGGCTTACCAGACGCTCATCAGCAAGTACTCTTATACTCATGAGGTGCTCGCAAAGAGGATCGGCAAAGACAGGACGAGTATTACCAATCACCTGCGTCTGCTTAAGCTGCCGGACCCAATCAAGGACGAGGTGCGACAGGATCGCATTTCCATGGGTCACGCCAGGACGCTCTTGGCGATTGAAGACCTGTCGCTTCAACTCAACTTGTCGCGTCGGATAATAGGACGGCGGCTCTCGGTGCGAGAACTGGAGTCAATTGTTCAAAATTACAAAAAGAAAATGCTCGCTACTCCGGCGAAACCCGTTGCAGATAACAGCGAAATGCGAAGCTTGGAACGCGATCTGTCCCGGCACTTGGCCACAAGAGTGGTTATAAGAAACAACACCAATGGTTCCGGAAGGTTAGAAATATCCTTTCATTCCAGAGAGGAACTGGACCGCCTCCTCCAGGTTCTTGGGTACGGGGAAGATTTCTCTTGAAATCGCGCCCCCTCCGTGCTAGGGTGGATTTCAGTTATCTTATTAATAACATTACGGTTCTTTCCTCATGCCAACCTTATGGGAGCGTTGTCTGGAGTTGCTCCAGACCAGGGTGAACGAGGACATTATGTCCACGTGGATCGATCCGATCATGTGCGAAGAAGTCACGCAGGATCGCATCCTCCTATCAGCGCCAAATAATTTCTTTGTTTCATGGATTCATGATAATTACAAAAAGCTTATATCTAATGTTATTATAGAACTTACCGGAATTACATATCAAATAGAATTCAGATCTCGTAACGATCTCAATCCTGCCGCTCTCGATATCGATGTCTGCAAAGACCCCCCTCCCGTCGTTCCCGAGCATTTGACAATTACCGATGAGTTCGCTCTTAGCCACAATTTAAACCCTCGTTACACATTCGAGAGCTTCGTGGTGGGAAGCTACAACCAGTTCGCGTCCGCGGCAGCCATGTCCGTTGCAGAAAAGCCCGCGAGTAATTATAATCCTTTATTTATTTACGGCGGGGTCGGTCTTGGCAAAACCCACCTGATGAGCGCCATCGGTTACGAGGTCCTGTCCCGAAATAAAGGGAGGAAGGTTTCCTTTACCACTTCCGAAGAGTTTACCAACGAGATGATCAATGCCATCCGCTTCGAAAGGATGGCTGATTTTAGGGACAAGTACAGGAACGTGGATTTGTTGCTCATCGACGACATTCAGTTTCTGGCTCGGAAGGAGCGTACGCAAGAGGAGTTCTTTCACACATTTAACCGAATATACGACAACGGCAAACAGATCGTGATCACAGCCGATTGCACCCCGAACGAATTGTCGGATATAGAGCAGCGTCTTACGTCGAGATTTGGCTTGGGCCTTGTCGCGGACTTAGGTGTTCCGGATCTCGAGACACGGGTGGCCATCCTCAGACGGAAAGCCTACGAGGACTGTCTCGGCCTCCCGGATGACGTAGCGTACTTTCTTGCGGAGCAGGTGGAATCGAATGTTCGCGACCTCGTGGGTCACCTTGTTCGAGTGGTCGCCATGAGCAAGCTCCAAGGGTTGCCACTCACACGGGACCTTGCCGAAATGGCGCTCAAGGATGTTATGCGGCGCCAGACCAAACCAGTGACGGTGGATCTCATCATCGGTCACGTATCCAAGGCCTTTAACGTCAAGGTCTCGGATCTCAAGTCCAAGAAGAAGCACAAACTCTACGCTTTTCCGCGGCAGGTGGCCATGTACTTGGCCCGGGAATTGACCGAGTGCTCGTACCCGGAAATAGGGGAGGCTTTTGGCGGTAAGGATCACTCAACGGTCATTTACGCGGCGCGAAAAATCGAGAAGGCTCAGGAAAAGGACCATTCCCTCAAGAATATGATTGAAGGGATAAGGAAGGAGATCAAGCGGTGATTATGGTGTGGATAACTTGTCGGTGGATTGGGGATACCCGGTAGGCCGCCGGATCTCCACATTCGACTGCCGATTTTTCCACGGAAGAATTAACAGACCGAGTCCGCTTCCGTAGCCGATCGACATTTCTTTTCCACCGATTCACAGCATCTACGGGGACTGGTATCTTTCTTTTTTTCTTTATAATATACTCTTTTATAAGGAGATATACATGCGTTTTTGTATCCATAGAGACGTGCTTCTTGATGGGCTGCTCAAAACGGTCCCTGTTGCGGAAAAAAAATCAACGCTCCCGATTCTGTCGCACCTCTTGCTTAATGTTGCTGACTCCACACTCTCTATAACGGCAACAGATCTCGAAGTCGGCATCCAAGCCACGTACGAATGCGACATCGTGGAACCTGGCTCCTTGACGGTGCCTTCCCGAAAATTCCTCGAAATAGTGAGGGAGCTTTCCCCTATTTCGGTGACCGTTGAGCTGCAGGAAAGTGGTCGTGTACGAGTCTTTGCCGGGGAAAGCGCGTTTGAGCTCGCGGGAATGGATCCCGACGACTATCCGGTATGGTCGGCACTGGAGCATGTCCAACGCACAAGTGTGCCGGCGGCAAAGCTCGCCAATATGATTGAGAAGACACTGTTTGCTGCTTCGACGGACGATTCGCGGTACAATTTCAATTCGGTGCTGTTCGATCAGGTCGACGATAAAACTGTTATGGTAGCGACCGACGGCCACCGACTCGCCAAGATTGAAGACGAAGTCGGGCTGCACCTTGACACGCGGGTATTGGTTCCGAAGAAGAGCCTCACAGACGTCAAGCGAGTGCTCGACGACGTAAAGGACGAGGTGTCTCTCGGTTTTGAGCCAAAGAACATGGTAGTAAGCGCAAAGAACGTCACCATGACGGTGCGCTTGGTGGACGGAGATTATCCCGACTATAACAAGGTCATCCCGACGATTGCGGAAATGATCGTCAAGGCGGACCGCGGCCGGTTGATCCAGACAATCAAGCGGGTTGCGGTTTTGACGTCGGAGCGTAACAAAGGAATTTTCGTGACGTTTTCACCTGGCAAGTTGGAAATGACCGCAACCCACCCGGATTTGGGCACTGCAAAGGATTCAGTGGAGGTCGAATACGACGGCAATGAATTCGAGGTCATCTTCAATGCCGGTTATTTCCTGGAATCTCTAGGGGCGATCGATAGTGACGCTGTTGTCCTGGAATACCGGAGTACCGGTGGACCGCTCATTGTTTTCCCAGAGCCGAGGGCCAATTACTTCAACCTTGTGATGCCTATGAGGAAATAATCGATACTTTCCGATCCGTGCTTAAGCAAGAGGTGATTCACATTGCAGACTGATCAGAGCTATGGCGCTGAACACATAAAGGTTCTTGAAGGTATTGAGGCTGTCCGGAACACGCCGGGCATGTACATCGGTAACACCGGGTCCGAAGGCCTTCACCAGCTCGTCTGGGAAGTCGTGGATAACGGCGTGGACGAAGCGCTCGCCGGTTACTGCTCCAATATTGCCGTAACCATCCATCTGGACTCGTCTGTTACAGTGGAGGACGACGGCCGAGGAATCCCGACCGATATTCACCCAACTGAACGCATTCCGGCAGCGGAAGTCGTGATGACCCGACTGCACGCCGGCGGCAAATTCGACAACGACTCGTACAAGGTATCGGGAGGTCTCCACGGGGTGGGCGTGTCGGTTGTCAATGCCTTGTCTACGTATCTCCGGCTGGAAATTCGACGGGGCGGTCAAGTCTACCGCCAGACCTACCGGAAAGGCAGGAAGATATCGGAATTGGATCCCGTGGGCACTACCAGGCGCACGGGCACGAAAATCACGTTCAAACCGGACGAAGAGATCTTCGGATCAATCGAGTTCAGCTACGAGATTGTCGCTGCGAGACTCCGGGAACTGGCTTATCTCAATCGAGGCCTTGCCATCACATTTGAAGATGAGCGCTCCAGCAAGGAACCAGTGGTTTTTCAGTTTGACGGCGGAATCGTATCGTTTGTTGAACATTTGAATCGTGC